>CAYHHK010000071.1:6431-20526 GCA_964356415.1 uncultured Flavobacteriales bacterium | reverse complement strand
GTGTCCCCGGAGGGATTCGAACCCACGGCCCAATGATTAAGAGTCATTTGCTCTACCAACTGAGCTACGGAGACAACTAAACTAACACTTTGTCACTTTACTCTACCTCCCGACATCCCAACAAATCGCGACGGGATGAGCTACGGAGACAACTCTTTGGGGCTGCCAACTAATCAACCAATCAACTAGTCAGCCTCTCCAAAAGGGGTGCAAATATATTCTAATCTTTAAAACTACCATGCACAATTTATTTCTGAGCATTGACATAGGGAAACAGAGATACCCTTATATTTGAAAACTTAATACTTGCTAATGGAAAAGCAATTCGAAATTAAACTGCCCCAGTTTGAAGGTCCTTTCGACCTCCTGCTGTTTTTTATAGAACGCGATGAAATTGACGTGCAGAATATCCACGTTTCAAAGATCACCAACGATTTCCTTGATTACATGCACCAGATGAGCGAGTTGAATATCGAAGTGGCCAGTGAATTTATCCTCGTTGCAGCAACACTGATGCGTATCAAGGCCAAAATGTTGCTGCCCCGTCCTGAGTTCGATGAGCAGGGTAAAGAAATTGATCCGCGCGAAGACCTCGTTCAGCGACTCCTCCTTTACAAACAATACAAAGAGGCATGCGAAGATTTTAAGACACTGGAAGATGACCGCTCGCGCAAGTCAGAACGCGGAAATGTACAGCGCGAACTGGCCAATATTGCAATGGAAAACGCCCATGCCGAGGAGCTAATGAACCTTACGCTGTTCCATCTTTTGAATGCATTCCAAAAAGTAGTAAAACGTTTTGACGACGAAAAAAATAAGGTACGACATAAGGTAGTTCAGTATCCTTATACAATCAGTGAACAAAAATCATTCGTCCGTAATTTTATTTCCTCCAAAGAAAAAACTTCATTTACTGACCTCCTTTTCACCTGCGAAAATAAGATACACGTCATATTCACTTTTCTTGCTATCCTTGAACTGCTTCAGGAACAAATCATCACAGCAACGATCGGTATGGGCTTTAATAATTTCTGGCTCACCGAAAACAAGCAGCCCATTACATTGCCTGATTCGGAGAATTAGGAATTAATATTCTGATGTATGGAGTTAGACAGCAGGAAACTTTTACGCACATTTCGGCCTTCACGCATCCTGCTTCCGATATTGATCGGACTCGGTACCGCTACTTTTTTACTTATTCAAAATTTCGACCGTAAGGCTTTTGAACAGATCAACTGGACCTGGAATTCTTCCTTTTGGATTTTCATGGCACTGATGGCTATGGTGGTTCGCGACCTTGCTTACATGGTGCGGATAAGGGCACTGACTGATTATGAAATAAACTGGTGGCGATCATTTATCGTGATCATGCTTTGGGAATTTTGTTCCGCTATTGTTCCCGGCATGCTTGGAAGCGGTTACTTCTTCGCCATCTTTATCCTTACCAAAGAAAAAATCAACACCGGTCGAAGCATAACTGCGATTACCCTCTCATCCTTCCAGGACGGCGTTTTTCTCGCACTGGTAGCCCCATTCGTTTACTTCGTAATTGGGAAAGAGAAACTTTTTTCTTCCATGATCCTTGGCACACAATCATCCGTCAGTTTTGGAAGCGGGTTTCTCATTACTTTCTGGACAGTTTATTTCATAATCCTGGCATACAAAATTTTCGTCGCATATGCCCTCTTTATCAATCCACGGTTCGTCAAATGGGCGCTGCTGAAAATATTTTCATTGCCTCTGCTCAAACGCTGGCGCCGGGGTGTTCGTGAAACCGGCGACCAACTTATCATTGCCAGCAAAGGGCTTAAAAATAAAAGCCGCAGGTTCTGGATTGAATCATTCGGCGGAACATTCGTTTCATGGACTGCGCGCTATACCATCGTCAACTGCCTGGTGCTTGCTTTCAACAATGCTCCAACGGAAAACTTTATCATCTTCGGAAAACAGGTTGTGATGGGTATCATCATATTATTTACCCCTACTCCGGGAGGAAGCGGCTTTGCGGAATTCATGTTTACCAAATACCTTGGAGAGTTCATCCCTTTCGGGCTCAGCGCTTCGCTGGGATTATTGTGGAGGCTTATCAGCTACTATCCATATATCTTTATCGGCGTTATCATCCTTCCAAAATGGATAAAGAGAAATTTTACAAAGGAGGAGATTGCCGTAAGCGCCGGACGATGATTCATTCCCCGGCAAATTGGTTATATAAAATACCCAGTCGAATATGGATGAAGCTCACTCATTCGGAAAAATACTAGTAGATTATTTACGAAAATCGAGAATAACTGAACCTAAGTTATTCCACCGTAACACTCTTCGCCAGGTTCCTCGGCTGGTCAACATTGCATCCACGCATCACGGCGATGTGATAAGACAAAAGCTGTAATGGAACAACTGATACCAGTGGAATCAGGACATCATCCGTCGGTGGAATTTCAATCACATGGTCAGCCATTCCCCGTACAACCTCATCACCTTCTGTAACAATGGCGATCACAACTCCTTTTCTTGCTTTGACTTCCTGAATGTTGCTCACAACTTTTTCATAAGATGAATTCTTATTGGCAATGACGACAACAGGCATCTGATCATCGATCAAGGCGATTGGCCCGTGCTTCATTTCTGCGGCAGGATAACCTTCAGCATGGATGTATGAAATTTCCTTCAGCTTGAGGGCGCCTTCTAAAGCAACAGGAAATCCGTAGCCCCTGCCCAGATACAGGAAGTTATGGGCATCCTTAAACTTCGCAGCAAGTAATTTAATTTTATCGTTCAGTTTGAGCACCTGTTCCACTTTAGCCGGAATGGCCTCAAGTTCGCTTGCTATTTGCTGAAAACGTGATTCAGTAATTGTGCCTTTGTGACGAGCCAGATACAAAGCCATCAGTGTAAGCACGGTAACCTGCGCAGTAAATGCTTTTGTGGATGCAACTCCGATCTCTGGTCCTGCATGTGTGTATGCGCCTGCATGTGTTGCCCTTGGAATAGAAGAACCTACCACGTTGCATACACCGAAAATGGTTGCGCCTTTCGATTTTGCCAGCTCAATAGCAGCAAGCGTATCAGCAGTTTCACCTGACTGGGAAATTGGAATTACAATATCGTCTTCATTGATGATCGGATTCCTGTAACGGAACTCTGATGCATATTCAACTTCTACAGGGATGCGTGCGAGGTCTTCAATGAGATATTCAGCCACCAGTCCTGCATGCCAAGATGTACCGCAGCCAATAATCAGAATTCGTTTTGCATTGGCGAATTTGGCATCATACTCAGCCATTCCACCCATTCTAAGAAATCCTTTCTGCGCATCAATGCGTCCACGCATACTATCCCATATTGAACGCGGCTGCTCGTATATTTCCTTCAGCATGAAATGGTCGTAACCGCCTTTTTCAAGCTCTTCCAGTTTCATCTCCAGCTCTTGCACATAAGGAGTCTTCACCTGATTCTCAATGGTCTTTACGGTCAATTTCCCGTCTTTAATATATGCTACTTCACCATCATTCAGGTATATTACGTTGTTGGTATATTCAATAATAGGGGTAGCATCGGAAGCAACAAAATATTCTCCAGCTTCTTTGCCAACGCCTACAACGATCGGACTTCCCTTTCGTGCCGCAATCATTTCAGTAGGATGGTCTTTGCCAAGGACAACTATAGCATATGCACCAATGACTTCACCAAGCGCAAGACGGACAGCTTCATCCATTCCTACCTGACCGTTCTGATAGATGTCTTCAATTAAATGAATAAGTACTTCTGTGTCTGTATCACTGTGGAATTCATGTCCGCGTTTTTTCAGCTCTTCTTTAATCGAAGAATAGTTCTCAATGATTCCATTATGAATTATCGCGAAATTTTTTGTCTGGGAAAAATGTGGATGGGCATTCCTGTCATTCGGCTCTCCATGTGTAGCCCAGCGTGTATGTCCCATACCCAAATGTCCTGAAACATCCTGTCCCTTTACAGACGCAGCCAAGTCACTGACCTTACCTGCTTTTTTGAAAATCTTCAGATCTCCATTCAGAATGGCAACACCTGCGCTGTCGTAACCACGGTATTCCAGCCGCTGCAATCCTTTAATAAGAATCGGATATACTTCTCGATTACCGATATAAGCTACAATTCCACACATTTCTTGAAAGTATTATTTAATGAAGTTTGGTGTAATAAAGCCTGAGCTTCATTTGTGAGGCACCGGTTTTACCACTACCGATGGTGGCACTATTCCCGGCAATCATACTCCCGAGGATATTTACTGAGTATCCGTAATCGGTAATTGTTCCTGTGAGAATCCGCTGAATGGTTCTTGTTATCCCGAAGGTGTAGGTATGGTCGGTTGAATTATATGAGCCTCCATAACTTCTTTCGTAATAATCAATCGGGAAATCATACGTCCCGCTGCTGTTTTTTGCCAGCAATAAAATACTACCCGGCACCGGAGTGGTTGAGGAGATTGAGGTATCTGAAGCAACACTGATCACTAACTCTGCTTTATTTATTAGAATACTGCCTGAATCGGTAAAATGTTTCAGGTTTGGAAAAGAAAGAATGGTCTTCAACCCGGCCAATGGCTGAATGTAATTGAAATCATACTGGATACCCGGGTTGTCAAGTTGTGTTTGAACCGAAGAACCTGTATAGTCATGCTCCGTATGGTGCAACCTTGCTCCTCCGTACATTGTGAAACTGTATGATTTGGATTCAGTTCCTTCATGGTAATACAAAGTCATTCTGGTGTACGGGCTAGTCGGGCTAAAATAAACAAGTGCACCGCCCTGCGCTGTTACCGGGTCAACCGTTACATGTATTCCTTTGAAGTATGATTTCCAATTGTCATTATTTGCAAATTCTGTTTGTCCGTTTCGTGCAAAAATTGAATCCGCAAGCTCATCCTTTAACCTGATCCTGATATGTGGTGTTGCAACGGTGTCGGTATCAATCACAACTGCACTATTAGGCCTAATTGCATAAGGATTTTGAATGGCCAGGTCCTGAGGATCCGTCTGAAATGTTTTGTTGGAATAATATGAACTGTCAACGTACATATCTTCCGTAAGCCGGTAAACATGTATGTTTTGCGGAACTGTTGTATCCCCGTACCAGCCTGAATAGGCAAGTGAAAGAACCAGCGAATCAGCTCCGTAAGATTGTGTTGAGTCTGCAATTAAATTGGGTGTACTGCTAAGAAGTATCTGTCCGAAGTAGGATGAGTTTGTTAATCCATATTCTGTATCACTTATACTGCCGAATAGTATCCTTGAAAGTTCATCGGCACGCAAGGTGTCTTCACGTATTGTGGTACTGAGAATGGTTGCAGTATCTGAATAATCCGTGTACAACAAATCACCTGACGGCAAAGTGTCCAATCCGATATCTTCCGGTTTTTTACAGGTGCTCAGTAAAAATAACAAAGCCATACCAACGGCTAAAAACGATTTCCTCCCCAAATTTGCTGGAGAGGAAATGCTGGCTGAAAGAAAATATTTTTGAATCCCGATAGCTATCCTTCGGCCGCCATAGGCTTGCCGACGGCGCGGCGGGACTGATTTTATTCTGGTCAATGCTGGAAAAAAGTCAAGAGGTGTCAGGTATTATTAATCGGCATAGGCCGGCTCTTCTTCCATTAGTTCATCATAGAACTCATTCACTGAATCAAGATAAGTATCGTAACCTTCTTCACTGAATGGCTGATGAGCAAGCATCGGCTTATTGCATTTTTTTAAGTAACTGTCAATGGCAGTATGTTTTTCAACACTGCCTTTTATGATACCATCACTCATTTTCAGGGCGGCAAGGTGTAAGTTGGCCATTGTAGGATCTTTGAACAATTTCATGTCCTCCTGACCAATGCCATCCATCTTTATCTTTTTTGCGAGGCTTGGGGTAAAGGTCTCCTCCATATCCTGTAAATAGGAAGAATAAACCACGCGTGAATTCTTAAAAAGAGGATCGTCTTTATAACTCGTTTTTACAAAGAAAGGGATCAATGCAGTCATCCAGCCATGACAATGAATCACGTCAGGCGGCCAACCGAGTTTTTTAACCGTTTCAAGAACTCCACGGCAGAAGAAAACCATCCTGTCTTCATTATCCTTAAAGTACTTCTCTTTTGCATCACGGAAAACCATTTTGCGTTGAAAATACTCTTCATTATCGATAAAATAAACCTGCATCCGGGCACTTTGAATGGATGCAACTTTGATGATCAGCGGATGGTCATTGTCGTCAATGATGAGGTTCATTCCGCTTAACCGTATGACTTCATGCAACTGATTGCGCCGCTCGTTTACAACGCCAAACCTGGGCATGAATGTCCGGATTTCCTTTCCTCTTTCCTGGGTGCCTTGTGGTAAATGCCTTGCAATCTTTCCAACTTCTGTCGCCTCTAAAAATGGCATTATCTCCTGTGAAATAAAAAGAACCTTCGCTTTTTTCATCTGTATTTAGTTTGATTCGCAATGGCCAGATGGTTTGCCAATGATATTCTTGGCTATTGTCTCTGGAATCATTGGCATTTCATCTACTCTTTTTTTAAAAATCGGTATGCAAAGATACTCACTTTAAGGGTTTGGGACAAATAAAACAAGGGAAGAACAATAAAAATTAGATTTCTTTTCAAAAAACCCCTTACAAGTGATTGAAACAGACTGCATTCTGAACATCATTCCATTTCACATCTTTATCATTTCCTTTTTGTTTCCTTTGGACACTCGATTACCCTTCCATGATCATCGCAAAAACGGTTACCGATTTATACCAAAACCTGAAGCAAATAAGGGCTCAGAAGCTGAAAATTGGCTTTGTTCCAACCATGGGCGCCCTTCATGAAGGCCATCTTTCCCTCGTTAAAAGGGCAAAAGCTGAAAATGACAGGGTTGTGGTCAGCATTTTTGTAAATCCCACCCAGTTTAATAATCCTGAGGATCTTCAAAAGTATCCCAGAATGCCGGAAAAGGACTTTGAAATGCTTCAAAATGCGGATGCAGACCTGCTTTTCTTTCCAACTGAAAAGGAAATATATCCCGAAGGTTCGTCAAGCAAGAATGGCTTTGACTTTGGAAACCTCGAAAAAGTACTTGAAGGAAAATTCAGGCCCGGTCATTTCAAAGGTGTTGGGCAGGTCGTTGCCAGGCTTTTTGAAATAGTAGGTGCTGACAAAGCTTATTTCGGAGAAAAAGATTTCCAGCAACTTGCCATTATCAGGGAATTGGTACGCATGAAAAAACTCCCGATTGAAATCATCGGTTGTCCAACATTGCGGGAACCTGATGGACTGGCAATGAGTTCAAGGAATTTATTGCTCACACCGGAAATGCGACAGGAAGCGACAAAAATATCGTTGGCGCTCTTTCATCTTCGGGACAACAAGGATTCTAAATCATTATCCGACCTGATTTCAGAAGCCACTACCATGATAGAAAATACCGGTAAACTTAGGGTTGAATACTTTGAAGTCGCTGATGAACAAACCCTTGAACCGGTTAATGACCTTAGTAAATCAAAAAACTACCGTTGCCTTGCTGCTGTTTTTGCAGGAAACATAAGGTTGATTGACAACGTTCAAATCTGATAACAAGACCGCAATGGAAATTCAAATTTTGAAATCAAAAATTCACCGCGTCGTCGTCACAGAGGCCGATTTGAATTATGTAGGTAGTATCACAATCGACGAAGCTCTTATGAATGCTGCCAACATGATTGAAAACGAAAAAGTGGAAGTGCTGAATGTGAATAATGGTGAACGCTTTGAGACCTATGTGATAAAAGGCCTGCGTGGTAGCGGTAAGATATGCCTGAATGGTCCGGCTGCACGGCGTGTGGCTGTGGGAGACGTTGTTATCGTTGTTTCCTATGCAACTATGGATTTTGAATTGGCGAAAAAATTCTCTCCCACTGTCATTTTTCCAACTGACGGCAATAAACTGACGAACTGATCCCATATATTGAATAAGTATCTTCTCTCTGTCTTAAAATATATTTTTCTATTAGCGATTGCTATAGGATTGCTTTACCTTGCTTTTGAGGGAGTAGATATCGGGAGAACCATCAATGCCATTTCAGAAGCAAATTACTTCTGGCTATCGGCTTCGGTGCTGGTCTCTTTAGTTGCTTTTATAAGCAGGGCTTACAGATGGAATTTGTTAATTGAACCTTTGGGTTATAATCCTAAAACCACAAATACAATGTATTCTCTCATGGTTGGATACCTTGCCAACCTGGCTGTTCCACGTTTAGGAGAAGTAAGCCGTTGCGGATCTTTGAGCAAAGCAGAAAAAATTCCGTTTAACAGTTTGCTCGGAACAGTAATCGTTGAAAGAGTTATTGATGTGATCTGCCTTTTAATTTGTCTGTTGCTTACAGCATTCGTTGAATACGACAGGGTCGGAAATTTTCTGGTAGATTCAATCATCAATCCCATCACCATAAAAGTGAACCAGTCTTTGCAATCGGTCATGTTCATTTCTGTTGCCGCAATTATTCTTGTTGTACTTACCGGAACGATCTTCTGGTTCGTTAAGAAGAGCCGGCAATCTGGAGCAGAATCAAAGATCATGGTGATGATCAAAGGCTTGTTTGATGGATTGCTGTCCATCGGTCAGCTCAAAAGGCCATGGGCATTTATATTTCATACCTTATTGATCTGGTTCATGTATTTTCTGATGGCTTACCTGGCATTTTTCGCAATGCCGGTTACAAGTTCATTAACATGGAGTGCTGGAATGTTCATCCTTGTAGTCGGTGGGCTTGGAATGTCCGCTCCTGTTCAAGGAGGAATTGGTGCCTACCACTTATTGGTTTCTCAGGGGCTCACTTTATATGGGCTTAGCCGAGAGGAAGGGCTTGCCTTTGCTACAATGCTTCATACATCCCAAATGCTCATTGTTATTTTATTGGGCGCTGTTTCTTTCTTATTATTGTTCCTTGTAAATAAAAAAAGCCCCGATGACTTCGCAGGAGAAAATAAAAAACAAAATTTATACACTTGAAACGCTCAGGTTAAAACTGGGTGTATGGAGGTTTCATCAGAAAAAAATTGTCTTCACCAATGGATGCTTTGACCTGCTTCACCTCGGCCATATTGATTACCTTGGTAAGGCAGCTGACCTTGGGGATTTGCTGATCGTGGGTGTCAATACAGATACCTCGGTTAACAAATTGAAAGGAGTCAATCGTCCGATCAGCAAAGAGGAGCAGCGTTTGCATCTGCTTGCATCATTATTTTTTGTAGATGCTGTAATCTTGTTTGACGAAGAAACCCCTTATGACCTGATCCGTTTTATTCAGCCACAGGTGCTTGTAAAGGGTGGAGATTATTCGATTGATAACATCGTAGGTGCAGATTTGGTCAAAGCAGGGGGTGGGTTCGTCCACACAATTCCATTGTTGACAGGATATTCCACTACGTTGACGGAAGAAAAGATAAAAAACAGCAGGAGCTTGTAAAACAAGCGACTTTTTTCATTTACCTTTACAGTTACCTAATCTTCTTCTGCATGAAGTACTTTACAAAACTTCCAATTATCTTTTTGATTGCTGTTGGACTTGTTAGTTGCGAGAAGCAAGAATATTTTAAATCCGAAAGTCAGGTTAAAAAAGAACTTGCATATTCATGGAAACAGGTATTAATGAGCAGAGATACTACATTGTTTCCAAGTTATCACAAATGGACTTTTAAAGATGACGTCTTAACCATCATAATCAAAAAAGTATCGAATGATTTAGCCATTGACACACTAATTGGCAGTTATTCCATTAATACCACATTGACTAAAGTTTTTATCAATACCTCAAATTTTCCTGATGATCCGTCTTGGTATTGGTTAAATGCTGAATGGAATGTGGTTTATCTTGACGGCAAAGGACTCGTGATTGCATCTGAAGACCCAAGTGCCGGTGGAATCAATGAGCGTGAGTTTACACGCATTGATTAATTATCCAACTACCACTACTCTATTATTTTTTTTGTAATGAGGGATGTTTTTTCTGAGGTATTCCGATATTGCAGCCCTTCAAATTTCCAGCAACAACATTGGCCAAGACCCGTACCGTATTTTTTTGCCAGAACTGTGGCGCCCAATCACCGAAGTGGATCGGAAAGTGTGCTTCTTGCGGGGAATGGAATACCTATGTGGAAGAAATCGTTCAGCCGAAAACTGAAGTTGCTGCATGGAAGGCTCCTTCTTCGGCAAAACAAAAAGCACCACGCGCGCAATTGCTCAATGATATTTCAATTGCAGACGAGCACAGGATCCTGATTTCCGACAATGAACTGCAGCGTGTGCTTGGCGGCGGACTGGTTCCCGGATCAATAATTTTATTTGGCGGTGAACCGGGCATCGGAAAATCAACCTTGCTGCTTCAACTTGCATTGCAAATGAATAACCTGAAAGTATTGTATGTCTCTGGCGAAGAAAGCGAGCAACAGATCAAGCTGCGGGCAAACAGGATAGGCAGCAAGAATAAAGAACTGCTGATTCTAACCGAAACCTCTCTTGAAAATATTTTCCTTCAGACTTCAGAAACGAACCCCAACCTGCTCATCATCGATTCCATTCAAACTGTTTTTACATCACGGATTGAATCTTCTCCCGGAAGTGTTTCACAGATCAGGGAATGCGCTGCAGAGTTGTTGCGCTTTGCAAAAGAATCTTCCACACCGGTTTTTCTGATCGGACATATTACCAAAGAAGGAACGATTGCTGGTCCGAAAGTACTGGAACACATGGTGGACACAGTATTGCAATTTGAAGGCGACAGGAATCATGTGTACAGGATATTGCGCGCAACCAAGAACAGATTCGGCTCGACTGCAGAACTTGGCATCTATGAAATGAGCAGCGATGGTTTGCGCGAAGTAAGCAATCCGAGCGAAGTACTCATCTCACAACGCGATGAAAAACTCAGCGGAACTTCCATTGCAGTTACGATGGAAGGCATACGTCCGTTGTTGATCGAAGTGCAGGCATTAGTGAGCAGTGCAGTTTATGGAACTCCTCAGCGATCCTCTACCGGTTTTGATTTACGGCGACTCAGCATGTTGCTTGCTGTTTTAGAAAAACGATGTGGATTTCATCTCGGAACAAAAGATGTTTTCCTGAACATTGCCGGCGGCATCAGAGTAGAAGATCCGGCCATTGATCTTGCAGTCATCTGCTCTGTGCTTTCAAGCAATGAAGACCTGCCTGTTGATCCTAAAATCTGTCTTGCTGCAGAAGTGGGACTGAATGGAGAAATTCGTCCGGTTACAAGGGTTGAACAACGGATCTCAGAAGCGGAAAAGATGGGCTTTTCGCAGATTCTTGTTTCGAAGTACAACATTAAGGGACTGGAAAAATTAAAAAAGAATATTGAGATCGTGCCTGTAGCAAGGGTGGAGGATGTGTTTGCGTTGTTGTTTGGTTAATGATCAAAGAGACCTCAGCGAAGTACGAATAAGATCCTACGAATATACCAATTACGAATGTTGAATAAATCCGGCACTTCGAAATTCAGAGTTCCCTGCCCATATGGCTGGCGGGGAAATTCATTATTTGTAAAATAAATATCGAATGTCGAACCAGCCCGCCCTTGCAGGCACGGACGGGGAATGTTGAATGATGAAAAAAATCCGAGACTCCAGAATTCAAGTCATTTTCAGCATTCTAAACTATTGAATCACTTTCCGAATTTTCGAAACAGTAAATACTGATAAATGAAAACACTTCTCTCCATTTGCATTTCATTGGCATTCATAAAATCACCGGCCCAAACACAATTAAATTCCACTTCAATACAAAAATCAAAACAGGTTTGTGAAACTGATTTGGTATGGGCTGATGCTAAATCACCAATGCTTCCGGGAGCAAAGATGGCAATCGTTGAAGGCAATCCAAAATCAGAAGGACATTTTACGATCCGTTTGAAATTTCCTCCATATTATAAAATACCTGCGCACATTCATCCGGTGGATGAACGAACTACTGTGTTAAAAGGCGCCATCAGCATCGGTTTTGGAGATGTGCTGGATACACTGAATGCGAAAAAGGTTACAGAAGGTTGTTTTTACCTCAACCCCGCCGGAGTACATCACTACGCTTTTACATCAGGTGAGGAAACTGAGATCCAGATATCCACCAATGGTCCCTGGGGACTGGAGTTGATTGAAAAATGATTGCTTAAAATTGCAATCTAAAAAAATCCTGATATATCAGATGTAATCATCGAATTGGATTGCCTACCTTTCGCAACCCGAATGATCGCAGAACCTACACTTTCTGAAAAACGCTGGGCAGTTAAAGAATCAGGTGACCCTGTTTTAATTGCTGAGCTTTCACTTGCGCTGAATATCAGTCCGACACTTGCCGGATTACTCGTCAATAAAGGCATTACGACTTTTGACGAGGCGAAAAAATTTTTTCGTCCTGATATCAATGACCTGCATGATCCTTTTCTCATGAAGGACATGGACAAAGCGATAACAAGAATTGACCAGGCAATTGCAGCAGGAGAAAAGATCATGGTGTATGGCGATTATGACGTGGACGGAACCACTGCAGTGGCGCTCGTTTATTCTTTCATTAAAACGCTCTACGAAAAAGTCGAATTTTATTTACCCGACAGATACAAAGAAGGCTATGGTGTTTCCATTGCCGGCATTGATCATGCAAAGGCAAATGACATTACGCTCATCATTGCCCTTGACTGCGGGATAAAGGCAATTGACAAAGTTGCATATGCCAACGAACGCAACATTGATTTTGTAATCTGTGACCACCACCGTCCGGGAGAATTTCTTCCGGCGGCTGTCGCTGTCCTTGATCCGAAGCGCGATGATTGCAGTTATCCGTTTAAAGAACTGAGCGGTTGCGGAATTGGTTTCAAACTGGTTCAGGCTTATACACAGAAACACAACATTCCTTTTTCACAACTTGATAAATACCTCGATCTTGTTGCAGTGAGCACAGCAGCTGACATCGTTCCCATTACAGGTGAAAACCGTATACTTGTTTACTATGGACTGAAACGGCTGAATGAAAAACCCCGACATGGTTTTGAAGCCATTCTGAGGACAAACAATACTGCGAAGAAAGAATTTATTGATCCTGCCACCGGAGAAATAACCCAACGATATAACCTGGATGTTTCAAGTCTTGTGTTTGTAATCGGTCCGCGCATCAATGCTGCCGGCCGCATTTACGATGCCCGCCATGCCGTTGATTTGCTCATTGCCGATGATCATTCAGGAGCGCATGACAGCAGTGTACTTGTGAACAAACATAATGATGAGCGCAGGGAATTGGATTCAACAATTACGGAACATGCGCTTGCCATTGTTCGTGATGATCCGCATTTTATCAAGCGCAAAACAACCGTGCTCTTTCATCCTGAATGGCATAAAGGTGTTATCGGAATTGTGGCTTCCCGGCTTACAGAAAAATACTACCGGCCAACCATCATCCTGACAGAAAGCAATGGAATGGCGACAGGCTCGGCACGTTCTGTTAAAGACTTTGATATATACAATGCCATTGAATCGTGCAGCGATTTGCTGGAACAGTTTGGCGGACATATGTATGCAGCAGGACTCACCATGAAACTGGAGAACATAGAAAAGTTCATGAATCGATTTGAAGAAGTAGTGAGTTCAACAATTCTGGAAAAGATGCTTACGCAGGAAGTAGAGATCGATGCAGAAATTAAACTGACTGATATTACCCAAAACTTTTTCAATGTACTGAGGCAATTTTCACCATTCGGTCCGGGCAATATGAATCCTGTTTTTAAAAGCGAAGGCGTGCGTGATACGGGCATGTCGCGCATCGTGGGTAACAACCATCTGAAGCTGAATCTTGCACAGGATGAAACTACCCGCTATGGGTTTGATGGCATTGCATTCCAGATGGGGCAGTACCATCCATTCATCAGTAGAAAAATTCCTTTTGATATTTGCTACACGGTGGAGGAAAATACATTCAATGGGAAGACTTCGATACAGTTGAATGTGAAGGACATCAAGGTCAAATAATCGGGTGGGTAGTGGGGCTAACGAAGGGCTCTTTGCCAGAAGTAACCCTGTGCAGATGTGTAAATGTGTAGATGTGTA
>CAYHHK010000071.1:0-6331 GCA_964356415.1 uncultured Flavobacteriales bacterium | reverse complement strand
AGATGTGTAGATGTGTAGATGTGTAGATGTGTAGATGTGTAGATGTGTAGATGTGTAGATGTGCAAAACTCTGCGTCTTTGCGTGAAAAAACAATTGCCTAATTTTCTTTTCCTTCGTTTTTGCCAGACAAGGCATTAAACACAGAACTTACCAATGATAGTAGCAGGCTAAAAAGCAAGGCAACCCAGAAGCCATCTACATGAAAGCCCTCTACTATTTTAGCTGCAAGCAGAATCATCCCTGCATTGATGACCAACAGAAAAATTCCCAGGGTAAAGACCGTAATGGGAATCGTGAGAATTATCAGTACGGGTTTTACGATGGCATTTAGAAAAGCAAGTACTGCAGCTACGATAAGTGCTGTGAAGGAATTGTCAACGTGAACACCGGGAAGGACCATTGAGACGATGATCACAGCAAGGGCGCTGACAATTAATTGTGCAATAAATTTCATATTAACTCTTTCTGCAAAGATAAAAGATATTCATTCAGATACCAGCCTTCGCTCGCAGTTTTATAATTGCATTAAATAAAAGATTGCAAAGCTAGTATGCTACAGACTTCAGTTTCGAATCGACCAGTCCTGAAATGTAGCTCCGCAACTCTTCCACCGAAATATTATTCAGGATGTCGTTTGCAAAAGCGAGATTCAACATTGCTTTGGCATCGTTTTCATTGATTCCCCTTGAACGCAGGTAAAAAAGTGATTCGTCATCCATCTGTCCGGTGGTGGCGCCATGGGTGCATTTTACATCGTCAGCAAAAATTTCAAGCTGGGGCTTTGCGTTTACTACGGCATCATTGCTGAGTAAAATATTTTTATTGCTCTGGTATGCATTTGTCTTCTGTGCATCTTTCTCAACAAATATTTTCCCGTTGAAGACGCCATGGGCTTTTCCACCGATGATTCCCTTATACAATTCATTACTGTTACAATGTGGTTTGGAATGATAAACAGCAGTGTGATTGTCGATGAGTTGTGATCCTCCGGCAACATACAATCCATGCATGTGGGTTTCACAATTCAGTCCGTCAAGTTTGATGTGAAGCTTGTTCTTCAGAATACTTCCGCCCAAAGCCATAGTATTGATTGAAAATCTGGAATTTGCTGACTGATAAACATGCGTACCACAAATCTGAAATGACTTTTCATTTTCATTTTGCAGAAGGTCGTATTCGAGTGAGGCATTCTCCCCGGCAAATATTTCAATGATTGTATTTGAAAATGTTTCTGTGTTCTCATTTTTCGAAACTGACAAATGAGAAATTTTTGCTTCAGCATTTTTACCCGCTACAACCAAAATCCTATTATGCGCAATTGCAGCTATGTTATCAGAAGTCGATACCTGAACAACATAGACCGGCTTTTCAATCACTACCTTTGAATCAAACACTAAAACGAGGCCATCGTTGGCAAATGCAGTGTTCAATGCAGAGAATGCATCGTCCTGCACATCGGCATAGCGGTTGTAATGGGTCTTTAAATCTTCAATATCTTTTGCTTCGCCGAGCGTCTTTATTACAAGACCGGCAGGGATTGCCGACAGGTCAGAAGCTTCGTGGTTTATTTTACCATTCTCAAGAACAACAAGTACAGATCCCTGCACAAAAGGAAATCGTTGTAATATTTCTTTAGATGAGCTCTTGTTTTCAGGGATGGAAAAAGAAAATTCCTTTGAGATGATGGGAGCAATGCCTGTGTATTTCCACTCTTCATTTTTTGAAGTGGGAAATCCTATGCGTGAAAAATGGGCCAGTGCTTTATCCTGCAACAAAGGAAATTCCTTTTGATGAATAGCACTGTATTTTTCCAAATAATTTTCTACTGTTGATGCCATACGTACTATGCAGCTACTTCTTCTTTTATCCAGTCATAACCTTTTTCTTCCAATTCCATTGCAAGTTCCTTTGGACCGCTTTTCACAATTCTACCATTGTAAAGCACGTGTACAAAATCAGGAACGATGTAATCCAGTAGCCGCTGGTAATGTGTGATCACAATAAATGAACGCTCATTATTACGCAATGCATTCACGCCATTGGAAACAATTTTGAGGGCATCAATATCAAGTCCGGAATCCGTTTCATCCAGCACACAAAGCTTTGGCTCCAGCATGGCCATCTGAAAGATCTCATTCCGTTTTTTCTCGCCTCCGCTGAAACCTTCGTTCACACTACGCTGTGTCATGGTCTTGTCCATTTCAACAAGCGCCATTTTTTCCTTCATCAGCTTTAAAAAATCTTTGGAATCCATTTTCTCTTTGCCGTTTGCGAGGCGGATAGAATTCACAGCCTGCTTCAGGAAAGTAGCATTGCTAACGCCTGCGATTTCAACAGGGTATTGAAAAGCGAGAAACATCCCCGCCTGTGCGCGTTCTTCGGGAGAAAGCTCAAGGAGGTTTTTTCCATTGTAAATCACCTCTCCGCCAACTTCATAATCTTCTCTTCCTGCCAACACAGAAGCAAGCGTACTTTTTCCGGAGCCGTTGGGGCCCATGATGGCATGTACTTCTCCATCTCCGATTTTAAGATTCAATCCTTTGAGAATCTGCTTCCCTTCTACAGAGGCAACTAAATTTTTAATGTCTAACATCACTATAATTAGTTCAAATGTTTAAAAGTTCAAGAGTTCATGAGTTTAAGAGTTCAATTTCCAAAGAGTTAAAAAGTTCAGGAGTTTAAGAGTTCAAGAGTTTTTGGTGTACTTGATACCTTTGAGATCTGAATTCCTTAAGTATTCTGCAAAGCCGTTAATGATCCGCTGGGTTTCTTCAGTCATTTCAAATAATTTTTGAAACACCGGTTGTGTAATATATTCAACATCGCGTGAAATAAATAAATGTGATTGCAATTCACACAATGAACCTTCAGCAATTGAAATGAATTGCAAAAATTCCTTATTGCCTTTTCTTCCAAATCCTTCAGCAAGATTTGCCATAATAGAAACGCTCGAACGCCTGACCTGGTCCACCAAAATAAAGTCTTTCCTAAAAGTCTCCGCCCTTGTCATTTTATATATTTCCAAATTCAGCTTTCTTGCTTTCTTCCAAGCCTCCAAATCATAAAATCTTTTAATAGTTGCCATATTAAATTGAACTGCTTTACTATTGAACTTTTGAACCTATAAACTATTAAACTAATTTCTTAACCTACACTACCTTCCAGCGAAATTGCAAGTAACTTCTGTGCCTCTACTGCAAATTCCATTGGTAATTCATTAAATACTTCTTTGCAGAAACCATTGACAATCAAACCCACTGCATCTTCTGAAGAAATACCTCGTTGATTGCAGTAAAAAATCTGATCCTCCCCTACTTTACTTGTTGTTGCTTCGTGTTCCACTTTTGCACTTTTATTGTGCACTTCAAGATATGGAAATGTATGTGCTCCGCATTGATCGCCGAGCAGTAATGAATCGCACTGTGAATAGTTGCGTGCGTTCTCTGCGTTCTTTGTAATCTTTACCAGGCCCCTGTAACTGTTATTGCTTTTGCCTCCGCTGATTCCCTTTGATACAATGGTGCTCTTTGTATTCTTTCCGATATGGATCATCTTTGTCCCTGTATCAGCCTGTTGCATGTTATTTGTCACGGCAACAGAGTAAAATTCACCTACAGAATTATTTCCTTTCAGGATTACACTCGGATATTTCCAAGTGATGGCACTACCTGTCTCAACCTGCGTCCAACTGATCTTTGAATTATCTTCGGCACATATTCCGCGTTTGGTAACGAAATTGTAGATCCCACCTTTGCCGTTTTTATCTCCAGGGTACCAGTTCTGAACTGTTGAATATTTTACCTGTGCATCTTTGTGTGAATAGATCTCCACCACTGCTGCATGCAACTGGTTTTCATCACGCATCGGAGCAGTGCAACCTTCGAGATAACTTACGTAGGCGCCTTCATCGGCAATGATCAGTGTACGTTCAAACTGTCCTGTACCGGCAGAATTGATCCTGAAATAAGTTGAGAGTTCCATCGGGCAGCGAACGCCTTTGGGAATATAACAGAATGACCCATCGCTGAATACTGCGCTGTTCAACGCAGCATAGAAATTGTCTGTCATGGGCACAACAGAACCTAAATATTTTTTGATGAGCTCGGGATGTTCCTGAACAGCTTCACTGAACGAACAAAAAATAATTCCAAGCTTTCCCAATTCATCCCTGAAAGTTGTTTTCACGCTTACACTGTCGATAACAGCATCAACTGCAACTCCCGATAAGCGCTTTTGTTCTTCAAGAGAAATTCCGAGTTTATCAAAAGTTGCTTTGATCTCCGGATCAAGTTCATCAAGTGAATTTAGTTGTGGTTTTGCTTTGGGCGCCGAGTAATAAATGATCTCATTAAAATCTATTTTCGGATAATGAACATTGGGCCATGTCGGTTCTTCCATGGTGAGCCAGTGGCGATAGGCCTTCAATCTCCAGTCAAGCATCCACTGCGGCTCATTTTTCTTTTTTGAAATAAACCGCACGATGTCTTCGCTCAATCCCTTCGGCGCATTGTCGCTTTCAAAATCGCTGACGAATCCCCATTTGTACTCGCCTCCGGTGACTTCATCCAATATTTTTAAATCCTCTGACATCCTTATTTAGAATACTTCTAAAGTTAAATTTTGGGCAAAAAAAAATCAAACAGAAAAACTCTCACCACAGCCGCAGGTACGTGATGCATTTGGGTTATTGAATTGAAATCCCTTGCCATTAAGACCATCCGTAAAGTCCAGTTCTGTGCCAATCAGGTAAAGAAAACTCTTCTTATCGCATACGATCTTCATCCCTTTATCTTCGAAAATCTTATCGTCAGGCTTCATTTGGTTGTCGAATTCCAGCTTATAAGTAAGTCCGGAACAACCTCCGCCTTCAACTCCTACACGGATGAATGCATCGGCCGGTTTATGTTCTTCCTGCATGAGGTTCAGGGCTTTATCCTTGGCTCTTTCGGTTACAGTGATCATTTTTATAACTCCTTGATAATTATGGTGCAAAGATACGGTTTATAGGGGTGTTGGGCAAATAAATTGCTGTAAAACCCAGCTTCCGAACAGCTTTAAGGGATAATTGTTCACGAAGAGCAATTGCAGGGAAATCTCACGCAAAGTCGCAAAGCCGCCAAGGCAGAAAGGAAAGTCTGAATTCAATGTAACTCTTTGGATGCTTTGCGGGAGATTTCTAAGAAAACCTCTAAATGATTTTTTTTATCAATCATTCCTCCTTTGGAAAAAATCATGCAGGTTTGCAGTCCAATTTTCAAGACATGTTTGAAGACAAGAACAACAGGACAGAGATGAGTGACCTGGGCGAATTCGGACTCATAGAGCACATTGCCAATTCAGTGGAGCTTAAAAACGAAGAAAGCATAAAAGGCATTGGTGACGATGCAGCCATTATTGATTTCACTGATTTTATGACTGTAGTCTCAACTGATATGCTCATCGAAGGTGTTCATTTCGATCTTACTTTTCATCCATTGGTGCACCTTGGATATAAAGCCATTGTGGTAAACCTGTCTGACATCTATGCCATGAATGCAATCCCGAAACAGGTATTGGTTGCACTTGGCATTTCCAACCGTTTTTCTCTTGAAGCGGTGGAAGAACTATATTCAGGAATGCTGCTTGCATGCAAAAAGTATGGCGTTGATATTGTTGGAGGCGATACAACTTCTTCTAAATCCGGGTTGGTTCTTTCCATCACTGCCATCGGAAAGGCGAAGAAAGAAAACCTGGTTTACAGGAACGGAGCAAAATTAAATGACCTTGTTTGTGTAAGTGGAGACCTCGGTGGCGCCTATCTTGGTTTGCAGATCCTGGAGCGTGAGAAAAAAATATTTATTGAGAACCCAACCATCCAACCGGATCTTACAGGCAATGATTACATTCTTGAGCGCCAGTTAAAGCCGGAAGCTCAAAAAGAAATTATTGAAAAGCTTGCTGAGCTGAAAGTCAGACCCACCTCGATGATCGATATTTCCGACGGCTTGAGTTCGGAGATACTTCATATCTGCAAGCAATCAGAATGCGGTTGTGATATTTATGAAGACAAGATTCCCATTGATCCCCAAACCTATGACCGCGCCCGTGAATTCGGATTGGATCCAACCGTTTGTGCATTGAGTGGCGGAGAAGATTATGAATTGTTATTCACCATAGCACAGGCAGACTATGAAAAGCTCAGAGAACATTTAGACATTTCAATCATTGGGCACATCACTGATAAAAACGCAGGTGTCAACCTCATTGACAAATCCGGCAACGTCGTGAAAATGGTTGCGCAGGGCTGGGACGCCCTACTAAATAAAGGAGATGCCCGATAATAGAAATGTT
>CAYHHK010000070.1:0-21226 GCA_964356415.1 uncultured Flavobacteriales bacterium | reverse complement strand
AGATCCTATACAAATGGCAAACATTTTTCCAAATCCATCTAACGGAATTGTAACCCTTCAAACTTCGAAGGAATTGTGTGGAGAAAAATATACCCTCTATAATAACCTTGGTGAGCAAATCCAATCAGAAAAAATTTCTTCAGAAAAAACAAAAATCGATTTAACTGCCTTCCCTGCCGGCTTCTATTATCTGCAGATTGCTGGTAAGAGCACGTTTTTGAAAATTGTAAAACAATAAATTGTCTCCGCCGCCAAAAAACGGAAGACCTCTACACATCTTAAATAATATCCTTTACCAACCAGATTTTAAAAAACCTTTAAAACCAAATTAAAATGAAATCAAAATTACAATTTACATTGTTGCTTGCCTGCATTGGATTGACTGTACAGGCACAAAGTCCAGAAATGGAAAAGAAGAAATCTGTTGTAAGTACGAATCAGAAAAAGGATTCTGCAACTAACAACAACCTGCAACTTCCTGCTGCACAACCCCTGCCTGACCGGTCGCAATTGAAGCAGAGTGATCCAGGTACTTATACTTCGAAACCTCAATTTGAAGTGACACAAAAAGCACCAAGATGGTATGCTTTGGAAAATGAAAACAATCCAACCTATTGGAAGAATGTAAACCTGTCAAGAATGATAATTCAGTTAAAAAAAGGAACTTCAGAATGTGATATTAAAGCATTGCTTGATAAATATGCTCTTAATAAAATTCTGAACAGAAGTAAATACCCGCAAAAGCAAAACTATATTGTAGTTGAGGTACCTCAGGCAACCAAGGAAAGAGTACTTCAAATAATAATGGAAGCAAGAGAATATAAGCAGGTAGAGTTTGCTGAACCCGAAGCAATTCTTAAGAGTCAATCATGCGCACCTAACGACACTTATTGGGGTAATCAATGGGGTCCTTTCGTAATTTATGCTGATTCTGCCTGGTGTTTTACAACCGGAAATACTGCTACATTAGTAGCAGTCATTGATGATGCAGTTGATTGGAATCATCCTGATCTGTATGACAACGTATGGTACGGATACGACTTCGCGAATAATGATAGCGATCCTACGCCTGATGATACAACCCAACAACACGGAACCCATGTAACGGGTACGGTAGCCGCTACTTTAAATAATGGAATAGGAATAGCCGGAATGGTTAACGACACTGTATATTTTGCAAAAAATACAGATGTGTCAGGTAACATAACCACTCAGGCAGTAATAGATGCTCTCAATTATATTTCATCCGTGCCAAAGATACGTGCTGTGAATATGAGTTTTGGCGGTGCTTCTCCAAATGCTGCGATTGAAACTGCATGCGACAATGCATGGAATAGCGGAACCTTACTTATTGCTGCATCCGGGAATGACGGTGTAAGTCCTGTACTGTATCCTGCCGGTTACAATTCAGTTATCGCTGTTGGATCTATCGGCACCGACGGATCCAACCTATACCTTGCAAGCTATTCTAATTTTGGAACAGATCAGGAACTGTGTGCACCCGGTGGAGATGGGGCTGCAGGCTTTCCGATTTTAAGCACACTGCCGAATAACAACTATGGCGGGCCTGATTGGCAAGGCACTTCCATGGCAAGTCCTCATGTAACAGGTCTTGCGGCACTGATGTTCGCAGCAAATCCTTCGCTTACAAATGTGCAGGCAAGGACTATTCTTCAGCAAACTGCCTTTGAAATGGGCGATCCGGGATGGGACCAGTATTTTGGTTACGGAATGATCTGCGCTCCTTGTGCAGTAAGTGCTGCAATGGGAGCCGGCAATGGAATTGCTACGGATCAACTTTCACAGGAAAATCAAATCAGGATTTATCCGAATCCCAATAATGGCCGTTTTAATATTTTACTTTCTCAAGCAAGCGAACAATACTCTGAAATAAAAATCTACAATGTTCTTGGCAAACTGGTCTCTGAATATTCAAACCAAACGAATAGCCTTTCAATTGATTTATCAGATCAGAGCAACGGGGTTTACTTTGCCCACATCAGCAATAGCACAACCTCTACCGTAAAAAAGATTGTTGTAGATCTATAAAACCCAATACCCGGAGAGCGAGCCGCTCCCGAAGTGAATGATTTGTAAACTTACTTGGCGTCTTTCCAGATTCGAATAGTTTTTTTTTCGATTCCTTGCCGGTTTAAGTCTGCAGCATAATGTATAATCTATCATTTTGAAAATCTATATGAAAAAGCAACTTTCCATTACCTTCCTCAGTATCTTTCTTGCATTTATTTTCGGCATCACATCTTGTAAAAAGGGAGAAGATGAAGTAACGCCGGTACCTGACACTAACATTACCGGAGGAGCTACGCTAACGACAGTCGAAGCAACCGCTGTAACAAATGCTTCAGCCATATTGGGCGCGAATATTACGAGCATAGGCGATTGTGCTTTAACAGAACATGGTATTGTGCTAAGCACCTCCGCTTCGCCAACCACCGGCAATTCCAAATATACTGACACAACCATAACTGGTACAGGTAGTTTCTCGGTTTTAGCAGGTTCACTTTTACCGGCCACCACTTATTATGCTAGAGCATTCGCTACCAATTGCAAGGGTACAAACTATGGTAATGAAATACACTTTACAACGCTGGGCGGAGGTGCAAGCGGAACTCCAACAGTTTCTACAACTGCGGCAACCAATATTACCAATACTTCAGCAATAACAGGTGGCAGCATTATATCCATTGGAACCTGCTTAATAACCGAACATGGCATTGCACTAAGCACCACACCAAACCCAACCACAAGCCATACAACCTACACTGACAATACAATTTCAGGCGTAGGTAATTTCTCAATTCCTTTAGGCGGCCTCTCTGCTAATACAACTTATCATGTAAGGGCTTATGCCACTAATTGCAACGGTACTGCTTACGGCAATGATGTGCAGTTTACAACGACCAACGCAGGCGGAACTGCTGATACAGGTTACTTTAAGTTAACAGTTGATGGTGTGGTTTATTTCAGCTATGATTTTTTAAGCCCGGCCGGTGCTACTGTTTTCCCGGAAGGTGATACGCGCGATGCAACTATTGGTACCACATTAGGATTCGTAATTCATGTTGTAAGTTCTCGCTTGGGCGATGTTTCATCGCCCTTTGGCTTCTTTTTCGATTATCAAAATTTAGAAGTTAATGGTATTGGTACTTATCAGTTTACCAAAGGAGATTCATCAAAACAGGCACACATGATTTTGAGAACCGGAACAGGAGCCTACGACCCTATAACTAACCCAAGTTATAACTTATACGATAGTGGAATAAATTATGCTCGTCACTTTCAGGATAGTTGTCATAGAGCCGAATCTAGTTATGCGGTTAATACTTTAACCATTACCCACTGGGGCGACCCATTTGTTGATTTTATTGAAGGTACCATTACAGGAACCATTTATGAAGACGCCAAAGCACAGCAGAACTGTGCTAATTCTATGCCCAAATCCTACACTGTAGAATTTAAATTGCTCCGCACCATTTAATCAAAAGAATTCCTCGTCTCGCCTTAGGCGAGGCGGGGTTGAATTAAAATTTCAGCCACGTCCCGATAGCTATCGGGATTCACTAATTCACACGAAACATTATTACAATGCATACACCAATTAGTGATAATTCGTGTAATTCGTGGCAAGATACCTCGTCTCGCCTTAGGCGAGGCGGGGTCATTCATTAGTAAAAATATATACATGCAATATTAAGAATATAAGCACCACCTCACTATGCAAACACTTCACAGAAAAAGCCGGCAAATATTATGGGGAGACATTAAATGGTAACATATTTTCTTAAGCAGCAATTTTTTTTTCAAACATGAATTTTATCAGGCCATCTTTTAAATCTTGCTGAATGCTCATTTCAATCTTCTTTCCTGCCGAAATATGTTAGCGGGATAGATCAATATCCAACAAATTTAGGATCAAAATTCCCCTGACTTTATGAGTCGGAGGGATTTTTTTTATCCTCTTTTCTTACTTTTTCTAAATATTCCCGGTTCGAATACGTTCCTGTTTAGAATTCAGCTGAAAACAGTTTTGAAACTTTATGTTTTTGCATAAAATACTTCTGATATTTGGGAATCGTAAAATATGACTCAAAATCACATTAAAATTTTCATTACCAGGATCTTTATTGTACCGGCCTTATGCCTATCTTCAGGGGTATTTGCCCAAGCTGTTAAAAGAGAAAAACAATCTATCGGTTATGGCGCAAGCCTCATTTATAATTTCCATGCGACTTCTTTTGGTGCAGATGTAAGGGTGAAAATTCCATTATTAAAAAAACTGAGCGTTGTTCCACAACTCTCCTACTTCCCTGCATTTAATGATTACCATGAATTTTATGCCGGTGCGGCATTGCATTATGAAATATTCCGGTTGGGCCCATACAATTTTTACCTCCTGGGGGCCGGGTTTTACAATGACTGGATAAATGCAGAAGATTTTGCTCCGGGTCAGAAGAAGCAGCACAATTTTGCTTACGAAGCAGGAGGGGGGCTCGTTCGCAGCTTCGGTTGTATCCGCCCGTTTATTGAGAATGGTTATGATTTCAAATGGAAAGAAAATAGTTTGCGGATCGGACTCTATATTTACCCCGGTGCCTGTGGAGGCAAGGAAAAATGCCCGGCTTACGATTAATAATTTAACAGATAAATACTTATAATTATGAAGAATAAAATTAATGTACTGCTTGCTGTTGCCTTTGTGGGCTTTGTTATTTCTTTCAATGCTTGCAAGAAGGACAGAGTACCCCAGGATGATTACCAGAGCATGGATTCTTTCTATAATGACAATCAGGAAGAAGAACAGGAACTGCAAGTTGATTCCGGAAGCGGTGACTGCTTTGTTACTGCAAAAAAAGGAACACGGATTTGTGTAACCCGCGACATGCTCCGCGATGCGGGGGGTAACGATATTCCATCGTATCCTTTTCAGTTAAAAGTGATCGAACTATATTCTATCAGGGATATGATTCTGAGAAGGCAACCATCTGTTTCAGGAAGTACGATACTGGAAACAAGTGCAGAGGTAAAAGTTCGGCCATTTAAAAACGGGAGTGAAGCATACCTTAAACAGGGAAGAGCTTACATGATGGAGACTGACTCACTTCCATCCATGAATACCAATATGGTTTGTTTTTATGGTTTCGATAATAGCGGGGTAGGGGACTGGACAAATACGCTGTCAACCATTATTCCGGGATTCGTGGATACGCTTTCATCCGTAGTCGCAACACCGGCTTATTATGTCCTTACTCCTGCAAATACTGGGTATGTAAGCGCTGCAAAACAACATCTGTCTACTGCACAATATACGCCGGTTACAATTTCAGTTCAGGGCACGAATACGCAAAACATCGAAATATATATATCCTTTTCAAACATAAAAAGCGTTATGAAGGTGACTAACCTTGTCTCTGCACCTGTTCCTGTCGGAGAAACTGTAACGCTGGTAGCTTTTGCAAAAAAGCAAGGCAATGTATTTGTAATTCATAAAGAAACCTTTGTAGTAACAGCAGGGCATCAAATCACACTCAACCTTCAAAATTCGAGTGAGTCTGCCATACTTTCCGCCCTCGATTTGCTATAATTATCCATCTTCTTATTTTCTGATCTTCCCGATTTTGGGATGATTTTTTCCCGGTTTATCCAATTTTTTTCTTTGGAATTCTCTGAATTTTGGTAAGGGGCCTTTAAAAAATCTTGGCGATCGAAATTATTAAAAGATTTTATAACTGATTATCAATAAGTTATAATATTTAACAAATAATTATAGTACTATGTGTTGCAAAGTACCGTTTCATGACAGTATCTTTGCCAAGCAAATTAAATGGTAACACACACATCTCAAATGAAATCATCTCCTAAAAATAATAACCTTCAAATCTCAAAAACAATGAAAACCCGCTTCACTTTGGTTGCACTGGTTGCAATG
The DNA here is from genome assembly GCA_964356415.1 of uncultured Flavobacteriales bacterium. Classification (GTDB taxonomy): domain Bacteria; phylum Bacteroidota; class Bacteroidia; order AKYH767-A; family 2013-40CM-41-45; genus JAPLDB01. Next base: position 15,279 of record CAYHHK010000070.1, on the reverse strand, counting down.
GCCATGTCAACAGTTTTTCTCGGTTGTACTTCAACAACCGCTGCATCATCTGAGCTCCGTTCGGTAGATCAAAACTTTTACGGAATTATTCTGAATGGCAATGCCAACGTTTACCTCACCCAGGGTGAATTCAACGCCGTGCGTCTTGAGGGTATGAATGTAAATACAGAAGAGGTTACAACTTCTGTAAGCAATGGTGCGTTGGTGATCAATGCAGGCGGCCTGCGCAATGTCAATGTTTATGTAACGATGTCAGACATCAGCCTCATCCAGATAAACGGTGCCGGAGTGATCAGGTCAACATCTCCTTTGGCTTCGGACATGCTACTAATGAAAATATCCGGTTCAGGGATTATCAGCGCTGATGTACGCGCACTCAGTGTCGGAATGATCATCAATGGAGGAGGAAAGATCTATGCAAGGGGAATTACCGGCGACAGCTTTGTAAAGGTTAAAGGCAACGGCCAGGTGATAAGCATGAACCTTGATACCCTCAGGCAAAGCACATCTTTGGAAGCAGTGAATCCTGAAGGATCAAATGCAAGGCGCAAATCGCATCGCGCATTGTCATTGCATCAGTAAACGTAATTTGAATAATAAATAATACATAAAATAGTTTTAATAATAACCCTTTATATAAAAAGCAATGAGTAATCTTGATAACACTCAGGCGCAGATGCGTAAAGGGGTCCTGGAATTCTGCATCCTTTCAGTTCTGTCACACAAGGAAGTTTATACTTCCGATATCATTGAGAAACTGAAAGAGGCCAAACTGATCGTCGTAGAAGGTACACTGTACCCGCTGCTTACGAGGCTGAAGAATGCTGGCTTGCTAAGCTACCGCTGGGTAGAAAGCAGTTCCGGGCCTCCACGCAAATATTATTCTCTCACACCTCTCGGAGAAAAATTCTTAGATGAATTACGCGTTACCTGGCGCGAACTAGTGGAGGCAGTAAATCAAACAACATCCATAAAAGCAACAACAAATGAATAAGACAGTAACTGTCAATCTTGGTGGAACCGTGTTCCACATTGACGACAACGCATACGAGTCGTTGATCAAGTACTTAAATGCGATCAAAGTTCATTTCAGCTCCGACCAGGGCCGTGACGAGATCATGCAGGACATTGAAAGCAGGATCGGGGAAATGTTCCGTGAACGCCTCAATAGCGGAAGGCAGGTAATCACCCTGAATGACGTTAACGAAGTCACAGCTGTGATGGGAAGACCGGAAGAATTTGCCGGCGGTGATGAAAAAACGGCCGAAGCTTCTTCTTCAGGGGAAAGTTCATCTTCAGGAAAATTGAAGAAACGTTTTTTCCGTGACCCTGACGAAAAATTTGTCGGTGGCGTATGTAGCGGAATGGCCGCCTATTTCAATATTGATCCCGTTTGGATCCGTTTGATCTTTGCCTCTGCTTTGATATTTTATGGAACAGGTTTCTGGATCTACATCCTGCTCTGGATCATCATTCCTGAAGCAAAAACGACAGCCGACAGACTGATGATGCGCGGAGAACCTGTTACAGTTTCAAGCATTGAGAAGAACGTTCGGGAGGAACTGGATGCGCTGAAAGAGCGTATGAAGGATGGGCAAAAGGCGACAACTACTGTGGGCAGGATTTTCGAAACGATCGGTGATGTTTTAAAATTTATTTTCCTGCTGATAGGAAAGATCATCATTGCATTTTTAGTTTTCATTGCCCTGGTGATTGCGGTGGCTTTGCTCGCTTCTTTATTTGGCCTGGTGGGCGCGCCATTCGTTCATTATCCCGGGTTTCTGGATCACATCTTCAACAGTACTTCCCAGTTCAGCTGGATATACTTCGGAGTCGTGTTACTGGTAGCAATTCCTGCATTGATGATCGCTTATGCAGGTATCCGTTTTCTCTTTAATATAAAAAGAGGATCAAGAATATTCGGACTCACAGCACTTGGTATTTGGCTTGTTGCATTGGCAATCGTCATGTTCAGCGGTTTCAGTGTATTCACGGACTTCAGCGAGTCGGACAGTTTCAGGAAGGAAGTTACCCTTCAGCAGCCGGCAGGAAAATACTTGGTAATAGAAACGAACGAATCTAAAAACAGCGAAAGCGATTATGATTATGGTGGAAAGTATTACAGGAATATGGACACTGATTTCAATCTGGAATCTGACGGTCATAAACTCATATCCAGAAATGTGAAATTGGATATCGTAAAAAGTCCGAATGATTCCTTTGACCTGGTAGAAATATTCTACGCCCAGGGTTCATCTCACAAAGCAGCAATTGACAACGCGTCGCGCATCAGCTATTCATTTACACAAACTGATTCTGCACTGCGCCTCAACAGGTTCTTCAATATGAAGGAAGGCGATAAATGGCGTGCACAAAAAGTTCAATTGTTATTAAGAGTGCCTGTTGGCGCAAGAGTCCGCCTGGATGAATCATTGCGTAACATGATCTATGATATTGACAATGTGAAAAATATTTATGACAACGACATGATCAACAGAACATGGGAAATGACACCAAAAGGTTTGTCTTGTGTAGACTGTGATGGAACAGAAAGCATACTTGGCGGTGACTTTGATATCAGTAATGATTATGGTGATGAGGGTAATGTTGGTGATGCCAAAGTCGAGATCAATAAGAATGGACTTCACATCACGAATGAAAAAGGCGATAAGGTAGTGATCGATAGCACCGGTATTCATGTGCGTGAGAATGGTAAGGACGTTGTTAATATCAATACGGAGCCGACGCAGAAAAAGCAGAACAACTAACATGAAGATGTTAATAGCGGCAAGTCCAAGCCCTGATTGTTTTAACCCGGACCCAGAAAAAGGTCCATTGAAATTGACAATCCACCGGATGCTGACTTCTGTTTTCATTGGTAAAATGGCCTGAAACGCAGTATCTAAAGGTATTTCAGGGGTTGTTCGTAATCCCCCAACAACATGGGTCTCCGGCTATACAGACCCTTCTGGAAACCCTTTCCGGTTCGTACCAACACCGCATCTGGAGAGGGTTTTAGGTTTAAAAATATTTCATCCGGTGTGTTTTACCAATGAAAATTGTTGTTTTCTTTGTCTTATAAACAACTTAATCTAAAAATCAAATGGCAACTAAAAAAGCAAAAGCAAAAGCGAAACCAAAAGCAAAAGCAAAAGCAAAACCGGCAGTAAAGGCAAAAGCAAAACCTGCTAAGGCTGCTAAAGCTGCAAAACCGAAAGCAAAACGTAAACCGAATGCTGCTTTCATGAAACCGATGAACATCGGTGCTGTATTACATCCTGTAATCGGCAGCAAGCCTATGCCACGTACTGAAGTTGTAAAGAAAATCTGGGAGTACATCAAGAAGAATAAACTTCAGGATGCAAAGGAAAGACGCAACATCAACGCTGACGATAATCTGAAAGCGGTGTTTGGCGGAAAGAAAACTGTAAGCATGTTTGAAATGACAAAGCTTATCAGCGGTCACCTTTCTTAATTTTCTTTTAAAAAATAAAAACCCCGTCTGACTTCAGGTTAGACGGGGTTTTTTATTGTCAAACTTCTATGCAGCATCACAGATCGATCTCTTCAAATTTTTTTATCGCACCAATCCATTTTTCCGGAACTGCAATTGATTCCCCCGCATCATAGTCATAAGCAACCATCACCGTTTTTCCTTCAGCGAGGACAATCTCCTGTTCATTGCTTTTCTTGATAACCAGATAGTCAAGGTCAAAACTTTTTTTTCCGATGCGTGAACAATGCGTCATAATGAATAGATCGTCCCTGAATAAAACAGGTTCTTTGTAATTGATCTCTGCGCGTGCAAGTATGATCCCCTGTCTGCTCCAGTCGTACTTCCATCCCATAATGTCATCAAAATATTTTACGCGTGCCTGTTCAAAATAAGTGAGGTAGTGGGCATTGTTCACGTGACCGAAAGCATCCACATCAATAAAACGGATTTCCATCGGGGTGCGGTGTTTAAATTTATTCGGCATCGAGCTTTTCATAAACAGAATTATGGGAAAGGTATTCCGGAACTATTTCTTTCATCTTCCTGACGATGGCATCATTGTCCTGCTTGTCGAACAAACTGTGCAGGATGTCAATCTCTTTCTTCACATCATCAAATTCATATTCTTTGACCTTTGCTATTAAGATCTTATCATGGTGCGTTGGAACTGTTTTTTCCTGGTCATTCAGTAGTTCCTCAAAAATTTTCTCGCCCGGCCTTAAACCGGAAAAAATGATCTGTATGTCTTTCCCCAGCGAAAGTCCGCTGAGTTTGATCATCTTCTTTGCCAGATCAGCGATCTTCACGCTCTTACCCATATCGAAAATAAATATTTCACCGCCTTTGCCCATAGCGCCTGCTTCGAGCACCAGTTGGCTTGCTTCTGGGATCGTCATAAAAAAGCGTGTTACATCCGGATGCGTAACAGTAACAGGGCCTCCGCTTTCTATTTGTTTTTTAAACCTCGGAATAACGGAACCACTGCTGTCGAGTACATTTCCGAACCGTGAGGTGACAAATTTCGTCTTTGAGATCTTTCCCAGGGATTGGCAATAAATTTCTGCAATCCGCTTGGTAGCGCCCATGATGCTGGTGGGATTCACGGCTTTGTCTGTACTCACCATGACAAACTTCTCAACTCCATATTCATTGGAAAGGTCGGCAAGCACCTTTGTACCATATACATTTGTCAGAATAGCTTCACTTGGATTATTTTCCATCACCGGTACGTGCTTGTAAGCAGCTGCATGAAAAACGATTTGTGGGTGAAACGCATCAAAGACCCTTCGCATGCGTTCCTCATTCGTGATGTCACCGATGACTGTTTCAAAATTTTTCAGGCTGAAATTTTCAGTGACTTCAAGCTCCATGTCATACAAGGCTGATTCCGCCTGATCAAGCAGGATCAATTTTGCCGGCTGGAAGGGGATGATCTGCCTCACCAGTTCGCTGCCGATACTTCCTGCACCTCCCGTGATCAGGATAACCTTTCCTGATAGCGCTTTGCGAATGCCCGCCATGTCAAGTTTAATAGGCTCGCGTTCAAGCAGGTCTTCAATCTTCACTTTTTTAATCTGCTTAAAACTCAGCTCGCCGTTAATCCAGCTGTTTACGGGAGGAACATTCAGGATCTTGGCATCATGGTTCAGCACTTTTTCAATGATGGCCTGTTTTTTTTGTGGAGAGATGTTTTGGATGCTGATAATGACGTGTGCGACATTGTTGGCCCTTAGAAGGTCTTCGAAGTCGTCTTCTGTATTATATATACTAACCCCTTCCAGTCGTTTTCCTTTCTTCTTTTTGTCATCATCAACAAATGCGATCACATTGTATTTGATACCTGCATCCCTGTCCAGGGTGCGCTTTGTAATAACGCCTGAAACACCGGCTCCGTAAATGATCACATCGCGCTTGCCGCTTGCCGGATTCTTTAATTCCTGATAAAGTGCTTTGACAAGAATGCGGAATGCTGTGATCGAAAAAATAGAAGTGAAGTAATCAATGATAAGAATGGAAAATGGAATGAGGTAATATCCTATAATCTTCAGTGAAACAAAGTTCAATAGTCCGAGTAGGATTGTTCCCGCTGTAATCGTATAAAAGATCCTTAATGCATCGCGTGTGCTCGTATATCGGATGATGCCGGCATAAATTCTCGAGATGGCAAAACTGAGAATGCGGATAATGAGCAGGCTTGGGATTGCCACATTCCAGCGTTCCATTTCCATTGCCGGTACGCGGAAATTAAAACGCAATTGATAAGCAAGCATCAGAGATGCAAGACAGATAAAAACATCAATGGAGAAAATGATCCACCGTGGAGTGTTTTTTTCAGAGAGCAGCGAATTGAATTTCACCCGTAAATTATTATTTTAGCAAAGAAAATCAATAATTATAAAACATCTATATTTACGCAATAATAAAGGAGTATGATTTCACTTGTAACAGGTGGTGCAGGTTTTATCGGGGCGCATGTAGCCGCTGAATTATTGAAGTTAGGGCACAAAGTCGTCGTGCTCGATGATTTAAGCGGAGGTTTTCAGGATAATGTCCCTGCCGAATGCATATTTATTAAAGGGTCAGTAACCGATCATCTGCTCATAGAAAAGCTTTTCAATGAGTACAATTTCGATTATGTTTATCACCTGGCTGCCTATGCAGCCGAAGGTCTGAGCCATTTCATCAGACGGTTTAACTATACCAACAACCTGATTGGTAGCGTCAACCTGATTAATGAATCGGTAAAACATAAAATTAAATGTTTTGTATTTACCTCATCTATTGCAGTATATGGCGCGCTTAAGCCCCCAATGAAGGAAGACATGATTCCTGCACCCGAAGATCCTTACGGTGTTGCGAAATTTGCTGTGGAACTTGACTTGAAATGCGCGCATGAGATGTTCGGGCTGAATTATGTGATATTCCGCCCTCATAATGTGTATGGAGAATTTCAGAATATAGGAGACCGGTACCGCAACGTAATCGGAATCTTTATGAATCAGCTGATGATTGGAAAACCACTTACACTGTTTGGGAATGGTGGCCAGACAAGGGCATTCAGTTACATCTCTGATGTAGCTCCGTATATTGCCAAATGCGTAAGTATCGCCGGAGCCCAAAATCAGATTTTTAATATCGGTGCAGACAAAGATTATACAGTAAAGGAGTTAGCCGAAGTGACCATTAAAGTAATGCAGATGGAAGGGGAATTACGCTTTTTGCCGGCCCGGAATGAAGTAGTTCATGCACATGCAGACCATTCAAAAGCCAAACGTGTTTTCAATATAGCCGGCTCCGTTTCTTTGGAAGACGGACTTTCAAAGATGGCGGCATGGGCAATAAAAACAGGATCAAGGAAAACCCCGTATTTCAGTAATATTGAAGTAAGAGAGAATGTACCATCTATTTGGCTTGAAGAGTAAACTATGATTCCATACAGCAAGCCCCCTTTGGTTCAATTTGACGCCGGTTCATTTTCAATTGCCGGCTTTGTTTCCGAGGCAAATCAGAATCTTGAGCATAAAACGGTTGAGTCTTTCGGCGAAGAGTGGAAAAAGTTTAAAAATTTTTCTGAGGAGGAAATCCGTATTGCCGGCGAACAATATTTTGATATAGTTGATGAATCAATGCTAACCGGAGATTCTGTTGTCCTCGATCTGGGATGCGGAACGGGACGCTGGTCTAAATTCATTGCTCCCAAAGTCAAATTCATTGAAGCGGTTGATCCGAGCAATTCTGTACTTACTGCTTCGAAATTGCTTGAAACCTGTCGTAATGTTCGTGTCACCCAGGCCGCGGCAGATAATTTACCATTCGGAGATGAATCTTTCGATTTTATTTTTTCACTTGGAGTGCTTCATCATATTCCCGATACAGGCAGGGCAATGAAGGAGGCAGTTGCTAAATTAAAAAAGAATGGTTACTTTCTTCTATATATTTATTATGCACTTGAGGGCAGGGGATTTATATTCAGGACGCTTTTCCGCATTTCAGACAGAATTAGAAAAGGAATTTCTTCGCTTCCGCATTCTCTAAAAAATATGTTATGTGATATTATTGCCGTAGTTGTTTATATGCCGCTTATCGGTATTGCCAGATTTTTCAAGTCAATGGGCTTTAAGTTTTATAAACGCCTGCCATTATCCTATTATTGCGACAAATCATTTTACATAATCCGCAATGATGTACTTGACAGATTCGGCACCCCACTGGAGCAACGGTTTACAAAACATGAAATTGAAGCCATGATGAAACAGGCAGGGTTAGATGAAATTATTTTTTCAGAGCACCAGCCTTACTGGCATGCCATCGGAAAGAAAATCTGAGTCATGAAAAAAATTTTATTTATTGCCTCGCATCGCCCCGACCGGGCTCCCGGACAGCGTTTCCGTTTTGAACAATACTTTTCCTTCCTTGAACAAAATGGATTTAAGTGTGAACTTTCATATTTCATAACTGAAAAAGAAGATAAGATTCTCTATCAGCCGGGAAAATATTTTCAAAAAGGACTCATCGCATGGAAGGCCTTCAGAATTCGCTGGTCCAATGTGGTCAGGAAGAATGATTATGACATCATTTTTATTTTCAGGGAAGCCTACCTTACAGGGTCGGTTTTTTTTGAGAAACAATTCAAAAAGTCGAGAGCGAAACTTGTGTTTGACTTTGATGATGCCATTTGGCATCTGGATGTATCTGCAGGTAACAAGCGATTTTCATTTTTAAAAAATCCGGGTAAAACCGGATTCGTTATTTCGCTATGCGATCTTGTATTTGCAGGTAACCAATACCTTGCAGATTATGCAGGCAAATATAACAAGCAAGTGGTGATTGTTCCGACCACAATAGATACGGTTGAATATTCACCAAATCCAAAAATAAAGAGCGCGAAAATAACAATCGGCTGGAGTGGTAGCATAACAACAATTAAGCATTTCGAGTTCGCGCTTCCTGTTTTAGAAAGGCTGAAGAAAAAGTATGGCGAGATGCTTCAATTCAAAGTGATTGGTGATTCATCTTACCGGAATAAAAAGTTAGGCATTGAAGGAATTGGCTGGAAAAAAGATGATGAAGTAAAAGAATTATCGACTTTCGACATCGGCATCATGCCTTTACCTGATGATGAATGGGCCAAGGGGAAATGCGGACTGAAGGGGCTTCAATACATGGCTCTTGAAATTCCAACTATCATGTCTCCGGTTGGAGTGAATACCGAAATCATTCAGGATGGAGTCAATGGTTTTCTTGCCACTGAGATTGACGAATGGATGGAGAAGATGAGCCGACTCATTGAGAATGCTGATCTTCGTGCATCAATGGGAAAAGAAGCACGGAAAACCGTGTATGACCATTATTCTGTCGAGTCACAAAAGAATCGTTACTTAAATTATTTCACTGAAATGACTAATAAAAGCAAACCTTAATACGATAGAAAGATATGGAATCAACTGATGAATTTAAAAATATTGCACTTACCGAAACGCACAAGGCCTTGGGTGCTAAAATGGTGCCCTTTGCCGGATACTTAATGCCTGTGAGCTATGAAGGGATCAATGCAGAACATGAAACCGTTCGCAAGGGTGTTGGCGTTTTTGATGTGTCACACATGGGTGAATTTATTTTGAAAGGGCCTGATGCCCTCGACCTCATTCAACGGGTGACCACCAACGATGCTGCAAAACTGGTTGATGGGAAAGTTCAGTATTCTTGTCTTCCGAATGATGCCGGAGGAATTGTGGATGATTTATTGGTTTATCGGATAGATGAAATGACATACATGCTGGTGGTGAATGCATCCAATATTGATAAAGACTGGAACTGGATTCAAAAATTCAATACCGCAAAGGTTGAAATGCACAATATTTCCGATCAAACATCATTGCTTGCTGTTCAGGGCCCAAAGGCAGTTGATGCCTTGCAGCCACTAACTGAGATGAATCTTCGAGATATGGAGTATTATTCATTTGCAAAAGGAAAATTTGCAGGTGTAGAGAATGTATTGGTATCAGCTACCGGTTATACCGGAGCAGGCGGTTTTGAAGTGTATGTAGAAAATGCTCACGCAAAGAAAATCTGGGATGCTATTTTCGAAAGTGGAAAATCGCTTGGAATAAAACCGATAGGTCTTGGAGCACGTGACACCCTTCGCCTCGAAATGGGTTTTTGTCTTTATGGAAATGACATAGATGATACCACATCTCCGATTGAAGCGGGGTTGGGCTGGATTACGAAGTTTACAAAGGAATTTACCAACTCAGCAGAATTCAAGATGCAGAAGGAAAAAGGAGTTGCATTGAAGCTTGTAGGTTTTGAAATGATTGACAGGGGCATTCCTCGGCATGGCTACGAAATCGTAAATGCATCCGGTGAGAAAATTGGACATGTGACCTCAGGTACTCAATCGCCTTCCCTGCAGAAAGCGATCGGTATGGGCTATGTACGCACTGAATTTGCAAAAGAAGGAACAGAGTTTTTTATTCCGATCCGTGATAAACAACTGAAAGCAAAGGTTTCAAAACCACCTTTCTGGAAAGGTTAATAATTATTTGTGCAGCACGATCATTTCAAGGTGCTGGAATAATTCCCCTTTGTCATTCATGAATTCAAACAGCCAGGTTACGGTGGTTGTGGCCTTATCAGGATGTTGCAAGGTGCTTTTTATTGATGCAATGCAACGGACATTTTCATTTACATAAATCGGTTTTAAAAACCGCCAGTTATCTAAACCAATTCCTGCGACAACACTTTTTCCGAATTTTGGAATCCAGTGATTTTTATAAAAATAATGAAAAGGGTGTGGCCCGCTGCTTACGAGCGCCTTGAACAAGCTATGCTTTGCAGCCTCCACGCTTAGATGAAAATCAAGCGGATCGTATTGCATGGCGAAGTCAATGATTTCAGCTTCGGAAAATTTTTTTTCGCCGAGATCGTACTTGCTACTTATTTCGAACATAGGTTCATTATCTTTTAGTTGTATCAATTGACTCACTCAAAGCATCTCCGGCAATATTAAAGGCAGTAACAGTGCAGAAAATAGAAAGTCCCGGAAAAACAACCAGCCACCATGCGCTGAAGTTTTGCCGGCCTTCATTTAAAAGTGAGCCCCACGTCACCACATCGGCCGGAACCCCAATCCCGAGGAATGAAAGCGCTGACTCAGTTAATATAGCAGAAGCAATACCTAGCGTTATCGCTGTGATTGCAGGGATGACTACATTTGGTAAGGCATGCCTGTAAACCTGGCGGATAGTCTTGATTCCGGAGGCTTCCGCTGACAGGATGTATTCAGCTGACCGCACCTTCAGCATTTCCGCACGGACAAGCCTTGCAATATCGGTCCATGATGTAAAGCCAATGATGAGCACAAGATTGATCACCGAAGGGCGCGCAATTGCAGAAAGTGTTATAATGAGCACGATGCGCGGAATGGAATTGAATATTTCTATTCCCCTTGAAATAAACTGGTCGACGTGGAGAAAAGTCTTACCGTTCATTTTGAAGAAGCGTCCTGCAAGTCTTCCGAAAAAGAATGTGATAAAAAGACTGATTGCAAACAGCAATACTGCAAGAAAAAGCAATGCAAGTATGGAAAGAAAAGAGGCGTTTTCCATTTGTCCGAAATAGCGTAGCGGGAGATTGACTCCATAAAACCAGGCAAGAGGCAATCCTAAAAAGATTCCGGTGAACAATCCCGGTTTTGATAAGCTTATTCTGTTATCACCAAAGAAACCTGCCATTGCGCCCAGAAGAATTCCTGTCAGGCCCGCAATGACCATTGTACAGATTCCGATAGCAAGTGAAACCCTTGCACCATGAATGATCCCACTCAATACATCAGCACCTGTTTTGGTGGTTCCCAGCCAATGCCTATTCCTTAAATTGGCTTCGCTCGTTTTTCCGTTTTCAACATAAGTCTGGTAGTCAAAGGGAGACTTGAAAGGACTGTTTATCCAGTCGCTTTTCCCCGGAGAAAAAACAACAGGGCACCAGATCACTTTTTCTTTTTTTAGTTCACGCCAATTGACATTTGAGTAGACCAGTCTTTGCGGATTCGTAGAATCATTGTTGACTATATCTGCAAATCCATTCAATGAAAGAGCAGGAAAAAGATGCTCGCCCTTGTATTTTACATACAGCGGTTTTTCATTCGAAAGCACATCTGCCAATGAGGCAACCACTGCGATCAACAGAAGAAAATAGGCAGCAAGACGAACAGTTCGCCGGTGAGCGAATCTTTTTAAAAAGCGATTGTTTTTTTTTACCGACTTTTCCTTCAGCATTTTATTTGGAAAAAGAAATTCTGGGATCGACCCATGCATAAACAATATCACTGATCAGATAACCAGTTGCGGTGAGTAATCCGGTAATGGAAAAAACTGCGATTAGCACGGGATAATCCTGCGTAGTGATGCTTTGGTATATAGCATTGCCCATTCCCGGGATGGAAAAAATACTCTCAATTATTACGGATCCGCCAATCATTGCCGGGAATACATGCGCGAAAACGGTAATGATCGGGAAGAGTGAATTTTTCAAAGCGTGTACCCACAAAATTCTTTTTTCACTGAGTCCTTTTGCACGGGCAGTCCTGATGTAGTCGCTTGAGAGTATTTCCAGCATGGAGCTTCGCATCAGCCTGGAAAGAAAAGTGAGCGAGCTGTATGTATAGCAAATGGTAGGCAATACAAGATGAGGGAGCGAAATAAGTATTCTTTGCAAGAAGCCGGATTCTTCGGGATAACCATAAACCGGTTTAACGCCTGAAGCAGGAAAAATATGCAACACATCAGGGTTTGCAAATGTCATTAAAAGCAGCGTGGCAACCCAAAACAGCGGGAGTGAGTAGAGAATAAAAAGTACAGTTGAACTAATTCTGTCAAACCTTCCATTTCTTCCGGCAGCGGATTTTATACCGACGGGGATACTTATGAGGTATGCGAATAAAATTGAGGAGAGCGTAAAAAATAAAGACCAGCCAATTCTGTCTCTGATAAGATGTGATACCGGCTGTTGTGTCTGGAAAGAAACTCCAAAGTCTCCCATGATAATTCCTTGTGTATTTATTCCATCTCCGAAAAGCCAGCGGTGAAACTGGTTGTGATAGTTGAAGGAGACCCAAGGCAGGTATTTTGCGATTCCATTATTGCCGGCAGATTGTATGTTGAAATAAAATACAGGAAGATCTAGGCCGAGCCTGTGGCGTATTTCAGCACGTTGTTTTTCAAGTAGTGGCGCAGGAATAAACTCACCTGTTCCGCCGGCCTGCATCATCCGTTCAACAGGGTCTCCGGGTGAATTGATGAGAATTACAAAAGAGATCAGTGAAATGATCAGCAGGGTAGGGATGAAAACTAAAATTCTGCGGAGGAGATAACTTCGCATTTTTATTTCTTAAAACAAAACTTAGTGTGGGCTGAAATCATCTTTATTCATGGCCCCGATAAGTTTGCTGTGGCTCAATAGAATCCCCGGGCGTTCGGAATAGAATTCGCAATTTCCGAAACGTTTGTGAAGAATGGCTCTGCGCAGATTGGTGTAGATAAAAATAAAGGGCTGGTCATCAATGATCATTTTTTGCAACCGCTTTACCATTGGGGTTCGGACTTTTTCATCCAGTGTTACCTTTATTGAATCAATCAATGCATCACTTGACGGGTTTCCAAATCCACTGTAATTGGATCCTCCGCTGATCCAGGAACCGGAATGCCATAACTGTGTGTAGTCTTCCGGAAGGCAGGAACCACTCCAGCTTCCCATGATCATGTCAAAATCGTGGGTGCGTGCTTTTTCGATGAAGACTTTTACGTCCAGCGGAACGGGTGTTGCTTTCACTCCTGCTTTTAGCATTTGTTCTGCAGTGATTGTAGCCATGTCTTTCCAGTCTCCGGCGGTGGCAAGGAAGTTCAAATCAAAACTTAAATCCATCAACCGGTTATCGATCATTTTATCGCGGATGCCGTCACCATTGCTGTCCTTCCAGCCTGATTCATCGAGTAATGCTGATGCCTTGTCAATATCCAATGGTATCAAGGGGAGCGATGAATCATGTTCTTTTTTCAATGGAGAAACATTGGTAGTCATCCGTTTGCAGGAGTTGCTGTATTCTCCATAAACCAGTTTGATGATCTGATCAACCGGAGTGAGGTATGCCATTGCTTTTCTTACACGGACATCATCAAAAATTTTCTTTCTTTTTACGCCATCCGGTTTTTCATTCATGGCGAGGTATGTATAATGATAAGTTGGTATGAATGTGGAATTGTAATTCCTGTTGAAGTCAGGACTTTTTTTCAGATTCATCAGATTCTTTGCCGACAGCAAACAAGATGCATCCAGCGTCTGTGTTTTGAATTCAAGCATGGTGCTGTTGTCGTCTTTATTGATTCTGAAAATGATCCTTTCGGGATATGATCTTTCGCCGGGACGTGAAGAATGATCTGTCCAGTGGTTTTTCTTTTTAACGAGTACGACCGATTGACCCTGATCCCATTTCTCCACCTTGTATGCACCAATACCGTTTATGAAGGCCGGATCACGTCCGTATTTTTCATTGTTGAATTCAGCAGCCCATGCAACGAGGTCAGCATGCTGATCAGGCTTAAAATCAGTATTGTCAAAATCAGAAAGAGAATACTTCGATAAAATATTCTTTGGGTCAAAAAATGCACGCTGCAACATTGGGATGTCTGAGAGAAAATAATCATTCTGAATATATTGTTCCTTCATCACAAGCGTGAATTTTTTCGGATCTATTTCATCCGGCAAGACTGCTTTCAGGTTCTCAAAATATGATTTGATGAAAGGGTTATTGGTAAGCGGACACCTGATCGCCTTGAAAAGGAAAACGATATCCTCCATGGAAAGCGAAGATCCATCATCCCATTTTGGTTCATCACTAAGTTCGTAGGAATAGACCAGTCCGGAAGAATCAACAGCAGGAAGTGATTTCAATAATGACGGGGCAATCCCCTGGGTTTTCAAATCAATGGCGACGAGACCCCTGTGCAGGTATAGGTTAATTTCGCCTCTTGGAGCAGAACTTCCATTTGTCGGATGAAGGTTATCGGGTTCGCTGATGGTGTGATAAACGAGGGTATTGTCCTTTGACCATGAAGGATCGGTGGCGGAAGTGTCAGGAAAACTTTTGCTGGCTGAAAACAATACTTCCTCCTGTTGTTCCATCTTTTTATCTGTTCCACACGAGATAAAAAGCAATAAAAAGACGATTGGGTAATATTTCATTTGTTCTGAACTTGTCAAATTTACTCCCTTCCTTCCATAGAAAATTTTAAACTACAAGAGTTTTTAAACATTTGCAGGTAGGCATATGGGATGCATGTCATTGTAGAATCTGGCTTCAGGTCTTATCAATCAGGAGTTTGGATTGGGGGCAAAAAAAACCTTCCAATTATTTACAATTATGGTGTATTTATTGAAAAAATCGTGTAGGTTTGCCGCCCTTTTGGTGAGGTGCCTGAGTGGCCGAAAGGAACAGTTTGCTAAACTGTCGTACGCGAAAGTGTACCGTGGGTTCGAATCCCACCCTCACCGCATCTTTTTGCGGAGTTGGGACTTCGGAATGAAAGCAAATTGATAGATAATAAAGTTCGGGGTGTAGCGTAGCCCGGTATCGCGTCTGGTTTGGGACCAGGAGGTCGCAGGTTCGAATCCTGCCACCCCGACAAAAGTTGGAGGTCGTCTCGCCTGAGGCGAGACCACCCCGACAAAAGTAGGAGGTCGTCTCGCCTAAGGCGAGACCACCCCGACAAAAGTAGGAGGTCGTCTCG
>CAYHHK010000069.1:11178-21390 GCA_964356415.1 uncultured Flavobacteriales bacterium | reverse complement strand
TTAAAACTGAACTTTGAAAACAATGCTTCCGATTGCTTTACATTCAACCTTCTCATGTGCGCTGAATCTTCATAAAAGAATTTCCCGGTGACCGGATCAAATCCATCCTTTGTCCATTGAGAAAATCGGTATTCCAGACTTCCTTCATGGTTGCAGGGCAGACTGTGCAACATGGTACAATGTGAGGCAGCATAAGATGACATTTCTTCTGCTGTGACCTTTTCATTAAAAGTATGTTCAAGTACATGATGTGAATGGATAAAATCAAATTTCAGGTCAGCGAAATTTTTATCTCCGAGTACAAAAAATGTGACGCCCGGGCTATTCTTCTTAGCGCTTTCAATGGCTTCGGCACTGATGTCGCAACCGCAAAAGGTCCAGCCAGGTAGGGCCTCGCGCAGAACCTGCGTGAATATCCCTCTGCCACAACCGAAGTCAAGCGCATTTCCATGTGATGGAAGGTTTAAACTCTTTATCAGACCGAGCAGGCGCTCCTTATCGAAATTACTCCAATGCCCCATGTAGCCGCGTGAGTAACGGCCTTCATAAAAATCAACAGATGCCTTACGGTCAGAAAATTGAATAGTGTCCATATAATAGGAATAGAAAAAAGGTCAGAAAAAAATCAGAGTTTAGTAGCAAGCACGCATGTTTTTTTAAACTCTTTCGCATCACCATTCAGGTTAAATACTTCTATGTAAAAGACATAGATTCCGGTGCGCGCCTTTTCTTTATCATCATTTACACCATCCCAGCTAAAAGCTCCGTCATTGCCAAGCAATTGATTTTGGATCAGCGTTCGTACTGCTCTTCCTTTTGAATCAAACACCTTTACATTGGCAAGGTAGCCTGGTGTGTCGAAATGAAATAAAATATTTACCACGTCATTTGTTCCGTCATTGTCAGGCGAAAAAACTTCGGGTTCAACAGTGACATCGCCATTGCCTGTCCCGGCTTCATTATTCTGCGAATTTTTATAGCCGGGCGTTGCAAAACCAACAGTCTCTGCTGCGCTATGCCAGTTCTGACTCTCATTGGTCGGGCGGGCTGCACTTAATCTCTCAAGTGATATATTATGTACATCGTTCAGTAATGGAAAATGCCAGGAAGCATAATAATGAAGCGAATCAAGAACTTCGGAAGCAGCATTTTTAAGTACGATGATGTCTTCATCAGTAAGCATATCGGGCAATGCCATATCAAGGAAAGCATCAGGGTTTTTGGTTATGTAATGCGCTTTTATTTTATCTCCATCATCACTCAGTACAAGATAGGTTGATGGAAACATCAGGTAACATCCGTTAGACAATACCTGTGGCGTGTTTGGAGACCCGCTGGTGATGCTGTAATTATTAATCTCCATTGTTCCCATATCAATAATTTTATTGGAGGCATTAAATAATTCAACAAACTCTACCGCACCATTGTCAACGCTGAACAAAACCTCATTGATCAGAATATCGCCGGGTGCAGATGCAACCGGTGTTGCAAAGTTCGACTGCCTGCTGCTGATCGCATTTCCGGAACAGTCAGCAAAAGTTTGAACTATCTCAACTGTCCATATTCCAAAAGCTGCAGATGCTGTAAGTGTAAGGGTAACGCTCATTCCATCAGCGGAAGAAACAGCAGCAGCGGGATTGCCCAGCAAAATATCAGTTTCAGAAATATAATAGTTGGCGACATTGATAAGTGCCGTATCAGGAATTGTCTCTGAGAAATACAAAGTTACATGCAGTGAATCATCAAGGCATGCACGCAATAGTCTGGGCTGAACAATATCATCAAATATCCCATTGATGCTGTTCACCCTGCCCGGTGTTCCGCCGGATGGATCTGTTGAAGCGCTCCAGTTTGCCTCACTCGTACATGTATAATTTACATCAATACGCTCAATGCTCCAGCCGCCATCTGCCTTCGCTGAATTGTGGTAATAGTATTCATCGTAGTGCACTTTATCAATGATGGTTGAATTATTATCATAAAGAATAACATCATCTCCACCGGTATTATTGAGCGCCGGAAAGGAAGTAACTCCCATCACACTACCATATCCTGTAAATGAAGTAACTGCTGTACTGCTGCATAAGATCAAAAACGAATCCGGTCTCAATTGAAATGAAGTCAGATCATGTGGAACTCCCGAATCACCGATCTTCCATCCTGTCAAATCGAAAATTTTATTGCTGCGGTTATATATCTCAATGTATTCAGCATTCGGCAATCCTACCTGAGGGTCAGGATCAGCCATAAACTCTGTGATCACAACATCAAAAGGTACCGGTGCCCCGGAAACGACCCAGGAAAAAAATGCTGATGAATTCGAAGCAATGGTATTTGCCGAAAGGTCGTTAACATTATTTACAGTTAGGGTATATGTCGTCCCTGTGGAAAAAGAACCGGTGAAGCTAAGATGTACAAGGCTGAAGTTTGATGCATCCCGCTGTGCACTCGATGGATTTCCTATGGCATTGTCAACGGAATAATTCGCAAGTACCTGCGAACTTGTAATGTCAACTGCTTCAGAAAACAATACGTCAAGCTGTGTTGCCGTAACTGCTGTTGCTGATGACAATGCAGGAGGGGTTACATCTGCCGAATAAGTGAATGTTGTTGTTGAATTGGCCACAATGGTATTTCCGGCTGCATCATCAATATTATTGATGGTAACCGTATATGTTGTTGCAGATGCAAATGCACTCGCTACCGTGAGATGCACGAGAGAAAGATTGCTTCCATCCCGGATCGCTGACGAAGGAACGCCGATAGCAGGAGCAATTGCATAATTGGATTCTGTTTCAGCCGTTGTCGGGTCAACAGTTTCTGAAAACAATACATCAACCTGAGTGGCAGAAACAGCTGTTGCTGAAATAATTGTTGGCGGCGTAACATCAGCAGATCCTCCACCTGCATAGAAATCATCGAAATAAAATTTCGTGGCATTGCTGGAAGTATAGACACATTCCACTCCAAGATATGCTGATGTGCTGTATGTGGCATCTGTCCCTGTGGCTTCCAGTACATAGTTTGTTCCGCCCGCAGCATCAACACTGAGTGACCACAATCCGCTTGTATTCCGTGTGACCTTCACTCCTACTGTAAATGAGCTTGCGATTTCAGCATCATTTCCTCTGCAAACTGAAGTTAAGGTGCTTCCGTCCATCCGGAATAACTCAATGGCATCCAATGACAGCGCTTCTCCAAATTGCAGGTAATAACCATTCAATGGTCCTGTGAGAATCGCCTGGTCCGACACAAGATACACCCTGCCATAGTTAGAGCCAGAGGGAGAAAAACTTTGCTTGATCCAGAAACGCCATTCTGTATTATCAAGGGAAGACATTGTATTTGCCACTGACAAATAACTTGTTGCTGCACCTGCACTGTTAAGTTGTAATTGCTGGGAAGCATTCACTGTAAACTGTGCAGTATCGCCGCTCCACGTCGGGATATTGTTAAAGTCACCGTCTGTAAAGTCATCCTGAAATTGTGCGATAACAAATACAGGAAAAAATGAAATGAGGAAAAATAAAATGCGTTTCATGAATGGCAGGATTGTATGA
Source organism: uncultured Flavobacteriales bacterium (assembly GCA_964356415.1). GTDB lineage: Bacteria > Bacteroidota > Bacteroidia > AKYH767-A > 2013-40CM-41-45 > JAPLDB01. The sequence goes on along the minus strand of CAYHHK010000069.1, from coordinate 17,830 downwards.
GAAAGGTAAATGTACCAAATCTATTTTCACCGCAAAAAAGAAAATCTGCCCTCATACAGTTGACAGATTTCTATAGCCGGCAGGAAAAGGATTCAGGATCCTGTCTTTTCCTTCAGTTCATTTTGCTTTTCATTGTTGTTGTGCATATCCTTGATCATTGGTCCCATGTTGCAAGTACCCGTAAAGGTCGCACCCACTTCCACAACCAGCTTTCCTGTAACAATATCACCCTGAATGTTTGCTGAAGATTTTAGGAACAGGAGTTCATTCACTGTTACCTTACCACGGATGCTGCCGCTTACATCTGCATTCTGACTGGTAACGTTGCCGTCAATTGAACCGGTTGCTCCCACCACAACCTTGGCTTTTGAAACGACGTTTCCAATTACGCTTCCGTCAATGCGGATATCTCCATTGGATTTGATATCTCCTTCAACAACGGTACCTGCACCAATAAGATTGATGGATGATGTACCGGAATCTGTTTTCCCTGAGTCAGAATTTTTTTTGAACATGTTGCAAAAGTTTTAGGTCTGTAATCCTTTGAAATGCAAATGTAGAGTAATTATACTCTGAAGCAATAATAATTTAGGAAGGTAAATGAAGAATTCCGGGGTAGAAACCAACCCATTCAACCTGCATTATTGGTAGAATTTTCTGAAAAAATCCTGGTAAGTTTCAATCTTTTTATCCTTAACAAAGGATGGAAAATTATTGTCTGAAATTATGAAGATGTTATAAAGATCAGGGTTCGTATTTCCAAATATTTCATCATTATCGTTGGCGCCATTGTAATAGAGCATGGCTTCATCCTTATTATTAAACTCCCTGACAATGATGATCTGTGTTATGTGATCCAGCAACTGGCTGTTGATCGAATAGCCCTTCGTACTATAATACTTCGTATTGTAGTTGCTCAGTTTGTTCTTCAATTGATCAGAATTAACAGGCCCGACATTGCGGAAAGAGATCAAAAGCAAATGTGGGGCACTATCCATGTAGTTATACATTCTCGCCACCGTGTCCTTCTCCGGAATTTTGTTTTCATCAATTGAACTTAACCCGCTGATGTAATCAAGAATATCCTGTGCCTGATCCTTCACAGGATCTTCTGAGTAATTCCTTACTATGTCCTGAAGAGATGCAGTAAATACTCCTACAGGCTGCGTACGTCCGATGGAAAGCGTTTTCAACATGTCAAACTTTGGAATGTAGATATTGCCTGGGTACATCTGATCAGCCTGGGCCTTGCTGGAAATCACAGAAGCATATTCACCATTTAAATATTTACGGTAAGTATCCTCATAGAAAAGCTCAATGTCTGATTTTTTTGCTGCCTTCTCTGCCATGAAGTTCGGGTTCCTGATGATCATAGCATAGTCGCTATCTGGGTATTTATCAAGGAGCAGATTCTTGTAGTAATCGCTTTTCTGATTATCTTTCATTGAAAGATACAGCCGGTATAACTGGTAATAGGCCGGCAACTTGTATTTATTATCGGGGTATTTTGACAGCAGGTCTTCAAACATTTTTGCCGACGCAAGCTTATCGTTCAGCTGCTCATTGTAAATCATTGCTGCATTGTAATAGGCGTCAATTACTTTGCCCATTGATTTGTCAATGGCAGCCTGGTCGCTTGGAATTTTATCAAGCAATTCCTTCTTGTGTGCTTCACGCGCCTCAGTCGGGTCTTTGATCTCTTCCTTTTTTGCGTCTTCAACCACTACTTCTTCCTCCTGAATATTCATTTGCTTGTTGCTGCGTCTCCAGTCATCTTCCAGTTTTCTGTTGCCCCATTTGCGCTGAAAATCATTGGTACCAAAACTGATTGCCGAAGTATTGTAAAAATACCAGGATGATCCGTTGCCCCGGGTGGGTTGCTGCTGTTTGGTATCAGTATTGAATAGCTGGTTAACCTGCTGCTCCTTTTCTTCTTCCAGTTTCCGCTGCTGCTCTTCGTCTTCTTTTTTCAGGAGATCTTCCACGGCTTTTTCCCGCTCAGAAGGCGTCATCCTTGCAAGTACCATCAGGCTGTCCTGATCGCGAATGGTGTTAAGGGCCTTCATCAGCTTTGTAAGGGAATTTCTCTTGGTAAGAATGTCTGTATAATCAGGATGGTCATTCCCAAGGCTAGTAATACAGCTGTCATAATACAACTGGGAAGTCCTGTAATCTGGTTTCGATAAATAAATTTTTCCGAGCTCGAGATAGCTGATTGCCTTTTGATTCTGGTTGCTTGTGCTGGCAGCAATAGATTTTTGCAGGTAAATGATCTCTTCCTCTTCTTTATTTTCCTTCTGCGAAATTCCTGCAAGTGCATAATAAACCTGATCGAGGTATTCTTTATTCTTCGGGTCCTTTGCCATTTTCTGCAACTCTTTTTTCACACTGTTGCTATTTTGGCTTTGCGCATCAAAACAACGCGCACGGTTGATGCGGGCGTTGAATGCCATTTCGTAAACCGGGTTTTTCTTGATCACCTTTGAATACAGATCAAATGCCGTTTTGAAATCGCCTTTTTGCTGATACAATTGAGCCAGTATAAACATGTACCTGATCTGGTTATTCCTGTTTTTTGCTACCGGAATTGCCAGCTTCAGGTGTTCAATGGCACGATCGGTATTTCTTGTCTGCAAATAAAAATCTGCTGCAACGGCATCGTATTCGGCGCGGACTTTTTTACTCAGGTCCTTCTGGTTACGCAGGTAGTCAAGCTTGTCCTCTGATTCCTTTAATTGAGTGAGTTGCAAATAAGTCTTGGCAAGCCACAATGAACCCTCATGCCTGCCCTGCTCTTTCTTGTAAGTTGTTTCTACATATTTAAATGTCTCAATGGCCTCGAAATATTCATGCTTATAGAAAAGCGCCTTGCCGTAAGCGATCCAGTTGTCATCGATCCAGTGCTCTTTATCCGGCTTTTCATTTCCGTTCTTATCAACGAGGGTATGGCGCTGAATAACAGTACTGGTCTTCTTCAGCGCTTCATCCATCTGTGGATAAATGCTTTTTGCCTTTTGTGCATCGGCATATTTATATACCGGAAGCGTCCTGTCATAAATGTCAACCTGCGCATCAGAAAGTTTCTGTGCGCCATCTGCGATTTTCAGGTTGGCATTGTAAAGTCCGTTATAGCGGGCCGTTAGATTGTGGTAGTTGCGGCTAATAAAACCACTCTTGGTGTTCTTACATGAACTCACGAAAAGGGCAAGTGCAAAAACAATAATTACTTTTAATCCTGATGAGTGCATCTTTGGTTAATCCTGTTCCTTTATATTGTGGTTTATATGAATCAACGGGTCATTTTTCAATGGAATCTCCGCCCGGTTTTTCTGCAACCTGATAACGACAAAGTTGCAAAAATATTTTAATAATCACCCCCGAAATCGCATGGATAGAAAAGTTATCCTTAACCCGGCTATTGTAATCACAATGTATGAGTTACCTTTGAAGCGACTAAAAAACGTAAACCGGGGATATCATTCATGGCGGAGGAAAAAAAGAAAAAAAAACTCAGCGGACTGAAAAGCCGCTATAAGCTCGTTTTTCTGAATGAAGACACCTTTGAAGAGCGGGCGTCCTTTCACCTGCGACCACTCAGTATTTTCGTTACTGCGGGTATTACCATCATTCTGCTGATAGTACTTACCACCCTGCTCATTGCTTTTACAGGGTTGAGGGAATATATCCCCGGATACAGCGATGTAAAAATGAAAAGGCAGCTTTTTACCCTGATGCAAAGAAGCGATAGTATGCAGGTTGCCCTTAATGCCAGGGATCTTTACATCGACAATATCAGGAATATCGTAAATGGCACCCTTAAAAATGATTCTGCTGATAAAAAACCCACCGGCAATTCAAAGGTAGAAAATATTAATACCCTGAAAAAATCAAGGGAAGATTCTCTTCTGCGCAATGAAATTGAAAGCAGCGATAAATTTACACTGAGTGCGAATACATCTGCATCATCGGGCATCAGCAGCTTTTTATTTTTCCCCCCTGTAAAAGGCATGGTTACCAACCGCTTCAACGCTGTGAAAAAACACTACGGAATTGACATTGCCGGCAATCCCAATGAAGCTGTAAAAGCGACACTGGACGGGACCGTCATCCTCGCCAATTTCACCAGTGAAACGGGCTGGGTCATTGCCATACAACATGGAAATAACCTCTGTTCTTTCTACAAGCACAACTCTTCCCTTTTGAAAAAAGCCGGCGATTTCGTAAAAGCAGGAGAAGTGATTGCCATCATCGGCAACAGCGGCGAACTTTCCACCGGACCGCATTTGCATTTTGAACTGTGGTCAAATGGCAGTCCGCTGGATCCACAGAAGTTTGTGGCGTTTTGAAGCCCCTCCTAATCTCCCCGAAGGGGAGGAATAGCAGCCACCAACACATTGCAAACCCTTTAGAAAGAAAATCGTAATTTTGAAACAAAAATAGAGAGCAATGAAAATACTAGTGGATGTTCGTGATGATAAAGCCGCATTTTTTATGGAGATGCTTCGCAACTTTCGTTTTGTAAAAGCGAAACCTATCACTTCCGAAAAAGCCCGTATCCTGCAGGGGCTGCGCGATGCTGTGGAGGAAGTTAAACTCCACAAACAGGGAAAGATTAAATTAAAAACTGCCCGCGAACTTCTCGATGAGTTATAAAATCATTTCATCAGGTCAGTTCGATAAAGAGTTGAAACAGCTTGCAAAAAAGTTTCCTTCATTGAAAAAGGAATATGAGGAATTGATTAATGAAATTGAAAAGAATCCTTTTCTTGGAACTTCCATCGGGAAGGGTTGTTACAAAATTCGCATTGCAATCTCTTCCAAGGGCAAAGGCAAGAGCGGTGGCGCACGTGTTATTACTTATGTGTATGTGCAAGGAAAAACTGTTTACCTGCTTTCCATCTATGACAAATCGGAAAAGGAAAATATTTCTGATGCTGATTTGAAGAAAATTTTGAGTACACTTTAATGATCTCATCATTATTTTGAATTGTGGTCGAAAAGAAGAGTACAGGCAGTAGGCGTATGTGCGGTTTTGAGGGTGGGAAATTGGTAATTGGTATAAGGAATTCAGATCCGATGGATTAGTTTGGTATCTTCGAATAATTTTATTGACTAGTATGAAAAAAATATTGGCCTGGCAATTATTATCCATATTGATAATCTCAAATAACGCCAAGTCACAATCTAATTTCCGGGAAGGTTTAGGTGGCTCTTTTGGTGATGCTATTATTGAAAATTCAAGAGATAGCACCTTTTATGTTGGGTATGACTCACCTGGATTCTTTACATCCACTGCTGATATTCGAATAACAAAGTTGAATTTCGCTGGCGACACCCTTTGGTCCAAATTTTATGGATCGGCCGTAAATTACCAATACGCAACAAAAATTTCTTCTATGAAATTAACTGAAAATAATGGACTGATAATTTCAGGGACTGTTGGTATTGTTCCAACCAAGATATATGTATTGAGAATTGATTCTGCCGGTAATAAATTATGGTCAAAAAATTATGAGTTTTCTTCTTCTTTTGAATACAGTTTCGTGTATTCTGAACAATTATCAGATCATGGTTTTATAGTTTCTGGAGTAGCGTGGAATGGAGTTTCTGTTTCCTTGTCCTTTGTGTTTAAGCTCAGTTCTATTGGAAATATTTTATTTAGTAGAGTATTTAAATTCCCCTTCGACAACACCTATGTCCGAAAGGTTTCTGAGGCAAAAAACAATAATCTATTATTGATGGGACTTGTTACGAATTTGATTAATAGTAATACTGTACATGGCAATCCGTTTTTACTTGAACTTTCCCCAACTGGGAATTTTTTATGGGACAAATTCTATGGAGATTCAACTGTCATAAATGATGGCCTTGATTTCCAAATAATTGATAGCACTATTTATTTATTAGGTATTGAAGACCTTGAAAACACAACTAGCACTTATTTGCTTAAAGCAGATTCCTCAGGAAATATTCTTTGGACAAAGACATATTACGGATTTTTTGGTCATAGTATGACCTTAAATTGGGACTCAACTTTTTTAATTGCCGGTGGTGGATTTAATGCCCAGACAATAACGCCTATTTTATCCAGAACAAATTTATTCGGAGATGCAATCTCAACCACTGATTACGGAGTTCCTGATGGTGGGTGGGGAAACAAGGTAATAATGACTCCGGATTCAGGAGTGATTTTGATGACATTCGGACCATATCTTATTAAAACAAATATTTCTGGAGTTACAGGATGTAATGAGCCTATTATTATTTCAATTGATACAATGATACCCGCTTCCTTCAGTCAGCCTATTCAATTCATTAATCTTACATTAAATACTAGTAACGAATTTAACCTTACTGGGAGGGGAAGTATTCAAATAACAGATTATTCGAATTGGTGCCCAACTGTTTCAGTTACGGAGTTGAATAATCCTGATGAACTAGAAATATCTCCCAACCCCACAACCGGAAAATTAACAATAGGTAATAGTCAATCACCAGTAAATGAAATTGACCTCTTTAACCTCCTCGGAGAAAAAGTTCCCGCGGCAGTTGACTGCAAACTGCTGACTGTCGACTGCAGCCTCCTCCCTCCCGGCATCTACATTTTACAAGCCTCCGGCGAAGGAAAAGTATGGCGCGGGAAAGTGGTGAA
>CAYHHK010000069.1:4532-11078 GCA_964356415.1 uncultured Flavobacteriales bacterium | reverse complement strand
TTCGGAAAAGATCACTGGTTCAGAGAAATAAAAACATACGATGATTTCATCAGCCGCGTTCCGGTGCGCGATTATGAAGCAATGAAACCATACTTCGACCGCATGCTGCAGGGAGAAGCCAATGTATTGTGGCCCGGCAAACCCTTGTATGTGTCAAAAACATCAGGCACTACTTCCGGAATTAAATATATTCCGATCACCAAAGACAGCATGAGCAACCACATCAACAGCACGCGCAATGCCATGCTGGCCTACATCGCTGAAACGGGTAAGGCAGATTTCCTCAATGGAAAATTGATTTTTATAAGCGGTAGTCCGGCTCTGGAAATTAAAAACGGGTTAAAAGTTGGCCGGCTGAGCGGCATCGTGAACCACCATGTACCACAGTACCTAAGAAGAAATCAGTTGCCAAGCTGGGAAACCAACTGCATCGACGATTTTGAAGAAAAGATTGATCAGATTGTTCAGGAAACTTTTTTGCAAAATATGACAATGATCAGCGGAATACCTCCGTGGGTGCAAATGTATTTCGACAAACTCGTCTCTAATACCGGAAAACAAATCAAAGACATCTTTCCGGATTTTTCACTCTTTATTTACGGTGGTGTAAACTATGAACCATACAGGAAGAAGTTTGAACAGACAATTGGTAAAAAAATAGATTCTATTGAATTGTACCCTGCTTCAGAAGGATTCATAGCCTTTCAGGATTCTCAGAAAAAAAGTGATTTATACCTCAATATCAATTCGGGGATATTTTTTGAATTTATTGCCGCCTCAGAATTCTTCAAAGAAAATCCGAAACGCATTTCGCTGAGGGACGTGAACCCCGGAGTCAACTATGCAATTATCCTGAGCAGCAATGCAGGATTGTGGGGATATTCATTGGGCGACACCATTAAATTTACTTCTGTAAATCCATTTCGCATCGTTGTTACAGGAAGAATTAAACACCAGATCACTGCTTTCGGAGAACATGTTATCGCCGAAGAAGTTGAAAATGCGCTGATGGACGCATGCACTAGGCACCATGCACATGTTGCTGAATTCACGCTTGCACCACAAGTAAATCCTGAAGCCGGAGAGAAGCCTTACCATGAATGGTTTATTGAATTCGACAAACTGCCTGATGACATTCATCGTTTCAGCCGCACGCTCGATGAATCGCTTGCCGGGCAGAATATTTACTACAAGGACCTGATTACGGGAAATATACTTCAGCCACTGAAAGTGCGCGTGATGAAAAAAGATTCATTTATTGATTACATGCGCTCACAGGGAAAACTGGGCGGGCAAAATAAAATGCCCCGACTCAGTAACGACAGGGCAATTGCTGATGAGTTGAAGAAGTACATTCAATAGGTTAAAACTTCAAGTAATTTCTTATTTAATTCATGAAGCTGATCTCCCGTAATACTTCCCAACTTTTTTGCAAGGCGATCTTTTGAAACAGACCTCAATTGAAATGTGATTACTTCCGAATCCTGTTTCAGGTTATTTATTCTGTCTTTTTTAAGGAGAATGCACCCGGCATATTTTTTAATTTTCGTTGACAGCGGCATTATGATCACGACGCTGAAATGATCGTTCATTGCATTTCCGCTGACTACAACAACAGGCCTGTGTCCACGCTGATCACTTCCCCTGGCCGGGTTTAGATTGGCAAAATAAATGTCCCCTTGTTTCACTTGTGATCGAGCGTTTTAAGATAATCCTCAAGCCCTTCTTCCGCCATTGTGAGCATATCTGCGTCTTCATTTGCCTTCTTAAACGACTTCACATACTCAGCTTTTTTAAGTTCTGCAAAATAGTAACGAAGTGCTTTTTCAATGACCTTATTTTTCGGGATCTCAAATAATTCGGAGTACTTATTTAGCATCAACAACAAATCTTTGGGAATGGTGCTGGTATAGGTGGTAGCAGACTTCATAGTTCAGATTATATGCAAATATAAATTATAAATATAATTTGGAAATATAATATATACAGAAATATTGCAGAAATATTATTTAGGGTACATTTGCCGACCATCTGACAACGTGAAAAAATCCATCGCAATACTCGGAAGTACAGGTAGCATTGGAAAGCAAGCGCTTGAGGTAATTGCTTCACACCCCGAAAATTTTTCGGTAGAAGTGCTCACCTCCAACAGCAATGCTGACCTGCTGATTGAGCAATCCATAAAATTTCAACCCAATGCTGTTGTCATCGCCGATGATAAAAAATACCAATTCGTAAAAACTGCGCTCGAAAAATACCCCGTCAAAGTTTTTGCAGGTGAAGAGTCCCTATCTCAGGTGATGGAACTCGACGGCATTGACATGGTGTTAACGGCTGTTGTCGGATTTGCAGGCTTGAAACCTACGCTGGCTGCCATCAAAGCCGGGAAACAAATTGCACTGGCAAACAAGGAAACCCTTGTGGTTGCCGGCGAGTTGGTAACTGCTCTTGCAAAAGAAAAAGCTGTCAATATTTATCCCGTTGATTCGGAGCACTCAGCCATTTTCCAATGCCTTGCAGGGGAATGGAGCAACCCGATTGAAAAAATTTACCTCACTGCTTCTGGCGGACCATTCAGGGGAAAAGACAAAGCTTTTCTGACTACGGTGAAAAAAGAACAAGCACTCAAACATCCCAATTGGGATATGGGGGCCAAGATCACTATCGACTCTGCATCCATGATGAACAAAGGGCTTGAGATGATAGAAGCAAAATGGCTGTTCCATCTCTCCCCGGATCAGATCGACGTGATCATCCACCCGCAAAGCATCATTCACAGCATTGTTCAGTTCAGGGATGGAAGCATGAAGGCGCAAATGGGATTACCCGATATGAAGCTTCCTATTCAATATGCGCTGGGATACCCGGAACGCCTGAAATCATCTTTTCCTCGTTTTGACTTCGCCAATTATTCATCGCTCACTTTTGAAAAACCGGATAGCACAACTTTCAGGAACCTGGCGCTTGCTATGGATGCTTTACAAAAAGGTGGAAACCTACCTTGCATATTGAATGCAGCGAATGAAATTGCTGTTGCGGCATTCCTGAAAGATCAAATCGGGTTTTTGGAAATGAGCGACATGATAGGGGATTTTATGTCCGGGATTAATTTTATCAAACATCCTACACTTGAAGATTATATACAGACTGATCATGAAACACGGATCAAAGCGAACGAGTGGATCGACAAAAGTTTAACTGTTATCAATTATCCGTTATCGGGAAAATAATAGATGAAAGAACTTATAAAAGATACAATCAGAAAGGGCCTCAATGCCCTTCATCTGGACCTTACCAAGAACTTAAAGTACGACCGGCTTACGAAAGAAGTCATTGCAAGGTCACTGAAGAATAATTCCAATGCCATTGATGTCGGTTGCCATAAAGGCGAAATCCTTGACCTGATACTTAAGCATGCACCCAACGGAAAACATTTTGCCTTTGAACCGATTCCGGATCTTTTCAATGCCCTTAAATTAAAATACTCATCACGCTGTGAAATTTTCCCTTTTGCCCTGAGTGATCAACCCGGAGAAACGACATTTAATTATGTGAAAAATGCTCCTGCCTTCAGCGGGATCAAAAAAAGAAAATACGAAGTACAGAATCCTGATGTGCAGGAACTACATGTAAAAGTTGAATCACTCGACCATCTCATTCCCTCCACAGCACAAATTGACTTTATAAAAATTGATGTTGAGGGCGGTGAATTCGGAGTTTTGAAGGGAGCCGCTGATCTTTTAAAACGATGTAAACCAATCGTTGTTTTTGAATGTGGTTTGGGCGCCAGTGATTTCTACGGAACCAAACCGGGCGAGTTGTTTAATTTTCTGGCAGGATGTGGGTATCAGATTTATTCACTACAACACTGGCTGGAAAAAAAATCTTCCTATTCAGAAAGTCAATTTACTGATTGCTTTGATCAGAATACAGAATATTACTTCGTGGCTCAGCCCGGATAACGATTTGTCGTGGCACATTTCGAGAGATTCCTCTCTCACCTGAGACCAGAGAGGAATGACAAATTACCATAATGTACATGGCGGAAGAGAAAGTTTGCCCCCTCTACGCAAACTTTCTCTTCCGCCTATAAAATAATTATAATGGTTTGTCATCCTGTTTAACGATTAACAGTTAACGAATTTCGAATAACTTCTGCTACCTTTGCGACTCTAAAAAAAATTAAGGATGAATGGATTAGTCATGGCTGCCCAGTTAATATTGGGCCTCGCTATTTTGGTAACCCTGCATGAACTGGGGCATTTTTTGGCAGCACGCGCTTTCGGTATTCGTGTGGAAAAATTCTATCTGTTTTTTGACGCCTGGGGGTTTAAATTTTTCTCATTCAAAAGAGGAGATACCGAATACGGACTGGGCTGGCTTCCACTGGGCGGCTATGTAAAAATTTCCGGGATGATCGATGAAAGCATGGACAAAGATGCCATGAAACAGGATCCGCAGCCGTGGGAATTTCGAAGCAAACCGGCATGGCAGCGACTGATTGTGATGATCGGAGGCGTTACCATGAATGTTCTGTTGGGCATCTTTATTTACACTGCGATCCTGCTTCATTACGATAAAGAATACCTTGCCAATAAAGACGTGAATGATGGCATCTTTGCTTTCGAACTTGCTGAAAAACTTGGCCTGCAAACAGGCGACAAGATTACTGCAATCAACGGCAAACCATTTGAGCGATTTGAAGAACTGCTCTCATCAAAAGTAATTTTCGGATGTGACCTTACGGTTGATCGGGGTGGACAAACTGTTCATGTCATAGTTCCTGATGATTTTTATTTTGACGTAACAAAAAGTGGCAAAGGATTTTTTCTGAGTACCAACCAGACCAGTCTGATCATTGACAGTACTGTTCCCGGTAAGCCAGCAGATGCCGCTGGATTGAAAAAGGCGGACAAGGTTGTTTCAGTGAATGGAATACGCACTGCCTCACCGGATGGTGCAAGGAAAATTATAAAGGAAAATATCGGCAAGGCAGTCTCTATTATTGTTCTTCGTGGCAGTGATACCTTGCAAATTCAACCGCTCGTGAGCGATTCCGGAATCATCGGTGTAACATTCAAAATGGATCTTGGAAAATATCCCATGACCCCATACTCCTTCGGATCAGCATTGTCAATAGGCACTGCAGATGCCTTTGAAGCGATCATCGGAAACATCAAAGGACTGAAACAGATATTTTCAGGTAAAGCAAAAGCCTCCGATTCATTACAGGGCCCCATTGGAATTGCAACAATATATGGTAGCGTGTGGGACTGGCATTGGTTCTGGAAGATCACAGGTCTGCTAAGTATGATTCTGGCTTTTATGAACATTCTTCCAATCCCTGCACTAGATGGAGGACACGTTGTATTCCTTGTCGTTGAAGCTGTGACAAAAAGGAAATTCTCTGATAAATTTATGGAACGCGCTCAGGTTACCGGCATGGTCATTCTTTTAGCACTGATGGCCTTCACTATCGGCAATGACATCTGGAAGCATGTGATTAATTAGTAAAAGCATTCCAAAAATACCTTAGCAGAATTCCTCGTAAGTCGCTTTCAGGTGTTCTGCTATCATTTGCGCTGAACGTCCTTCAATATGATGGCGCTCGATGAAATGCACCAGTTTACCGTCTTTAAATAATGCTATTGAAGGTGAAGAAGGTGGATACGGAAGTGTATATTTTCTTGCCTGGGCCGTAGCTTCCAGGTCCTGCCCTGCAAACACAGTTACTAGTTTTTCAGGCTTTTTTCCATCATTTAAGGACATCTTTACTCCAGGTCTGGCTGTTCCGGCAGCACATCCACAAACTGAGTTCAATACAAGCAGCATTGTTCCCTTGCTGTTAGGGATAACCTGATCAACCTGATCAGGACTTTTTAGCTCTTCGAAGCCTGATGCTACCAATTCTTCACGCATCGGGGTACAGATATATTCTGGATATGGCATTTTTATTTGATTTTAAGGTTGCAAAAGTAAGCATCATTTTTTTCTTACGCTACATTCAACACATGTAAAGCCCAAATTGTTTTTTTTTGTGTAGGTTTTGGGGGGCGGAAAGCCCAATTTCAAGCACCATTCACTAAAATCTTACAATTGTAATGTTCTGCTATTGTTAAAGCCATTTGGCTTTTTCTACACCCCTATTTTGCAGGCACACACATCAATGAATATGAGAACATTTACATTAGCAATACTACTTGCCATTTCGTTTGCCTCTCAGGCACAGGATATTTTGCCGAACAAAGTATACCGCATCACTGCCTACCAAAGCGGGAATAATAACATCATCAGCACTTCCAATTACGCTGAGGTTGTTCCACCCACAAGTATTTTTATTCCAAATGCATTTACCCCCAATGATGATGGATTCAATGATTCATTTGGTGTGAAAGGAGAAGGAATTCAAAATTATAAAATGCTCATTTATAACCGGTGGGGTGAAGTAATTTATTCTTCTACCAACCCCGGTGAACACTGGAACGGCAAATACAATAATGAACCTGTTGAAAACGGAGTTTATGTTTATGAAGTTTTCGCCAAAGG
>CAYHHK010000069.1:0-4432 GCA_964356415.1 uncultured Flavobacteriales bacterium | reverse complement strand
TTAATGCACACATTTTTTTCTTCCGTAAAAAACTTCAGCGCTTCAAATCCGCCTTCCCTGCCAACTCCTGAATTCTTCATTCCTCCGAAAGGAGTTCTGAGGTCACGCAACAGCCAGCAGTTGATCCAGATAATACCACTGTGAAGTTTTGCCGCTACGCGGTGCGCACGCTTCAGATTTTCGGTCCAGATCGTTCCTGCTAAACCATATTGCGTGGAGTTCGCCATCATCAATGCTTCTTCCTCTGTTTCAAAAGGGGTGAGTGTTGCGACAGGACCGAATATTTCCTCCTGGTTTGTTCGGCAATCATAAGGGAGGTTTTCAAAAACTGTTGGCTCAATAAAATACCCTCTTGAATTTTTTCCGCTGAGTTGCAATTGTTTTCCTCCAAATAAAAGCCTCCCACCTTCCTGCTTTGCCAGTTCGATGTATGAAAGTATTTTTTCCATGTGGGATTTACTTACAATGGCGCCCATTCTGCTGTCGTCACTCAATGGATCACCAACTTTCAGGGTGGCCACTCTTTTCAGAAATGCTTCTTTAAATTTTTCATAAATACTTTTCTCAATGAAGATGCGTGATCCGCACAAACAGATCTCTCCCTGGTTGCTGAAAGCTGCATTTACAGAGGTCTTCACGGCCTCATCAAAATTGCAGTCTGCAAAAATAATATTGGGATTTTTTCCTCCGAGTTCAAGCGATAATTTTTTAAACATGGGAGCCGCTGTTTTCGCAATCCATTCTCCTGTCTTTGTTCCGCCCGTAAAACTGATGGCCGGGATTTCAGGATGTGATACAATAGCAGCGCCCACCTTCGGACCGAGACCGTGTACTATATTCAAGACACCTTTTGGTAATCCTGCTTCAATGCAAAGTTCAGCGAGCAGAAATGCCGTCATCGGCGTAATTTCACTCGGCTTTGCAATCACGCAATTACCCGAAGCAAGTGCAGGCACAATTTTCCAGGTGAACAGGTATAACGGTAAATTCCATGGTGAAATACATCCTGCAATACCGACGGGATGGCGAAGTGTATAATTGATGGCGGAATTTTCCATGGCATGCGCTTCTGTTGCAAGATGAATTGCACCCGTTGCATAAAAATGAAAATTATCGCGCGCCCTGGGAATGTCAACTGACTTTGCCAGCCACAATGGTTTTCCCTGATCAATGCTTTCTGCCAGTGCCAGGCGATCCAGGTTTTTATCAATGAGTGCTGAAATCTTCAGAAGAATATCAGAGCGCTGTGCCACAGGCATATTGCTCCAGGCGGGGAAAGCGGCTTTTGCAGCCAGTACTGCCTGTTCCACATCCCGCTCATCAGAATCAGGAATGAGGGAATAAACCTCTCCTGTTGCAGGGTTGATATTGTCAAGGTATGTTTTGCTGACGGGTTCAGCCAGTTCTCCGTTGATATAATTCAGGATCTTTTCTGTCATGAAACAAAAGTACGGAGTTGGGTTGAATGTGCGCTACTTCATTCCGGTCCAAAATAGCTCAATATTATTCCTGTGTTACAGCATGGTAATGTTCATGGGAAAAATGAACTATATCCCCGAAAATCATCTGAAAGGGCAGCAGTTTTTTATCATTCAGACGGCAACTTTTTGAAATTCAGCAAATCGCGTATCTTTGAAGAAAAACAATATGGAAAATTTGCTTGGCCGTATTTCAATTGATGATGGAGTTTGCAATGGAAAGCCAACCTTGCGTGGAAAACGAATAACTGTTCAAACAGTTCTTGAGTTTTTGGGAGCAGGAGATTCGGAAATGGATATTCTTAAACAATATCCTTCTCTTGAATCTGCTGATATTAAAGCATGCTTACTTTTTGCAGCTGAAATGATGAACAAAAATTTCAGTTTTAAATCTGTTGCCTGATGCCCCTTTTTCTTGTGGACGTTAATTTGCCATACCATTTCAAAATTTGGAGCAGCGATGATTTCATCCATCTTAAGGACATTGATGACACATGGGCTGATAAGCGGGTATGGGAATATTCAAAGGAAAACAACCTCACCATTATATCCAAGGATGCTGATTTTTCTGCACGTATGATGATGAATGAGCCACCACCAAAAGTTATTCACATGCGTATTGGAAACATGAGATTATCAGAACTTCATGATTTCGTAAATAAAAACTGGAGTTCAATTATTGAAATGAGCATTGAACATAAACTTGTTAATGTATTTCATGACAGAATAGAAGGGATATAACTTACACATGAAAGCCGACCGAAAAGAAGGCTTTTTTCCTTTGTGCGAGAGCTTGAAAAATATAGTTTAAGGTTGAGGGCTGGAATTCGTACTGTAATTCACACAGCACCTGAGGTCACAAAATGAGTAAAGCAAAAAACATACTCACCATCGAGTCCCTTGAAAAATTTGAGCGACTCATCAACCGCGACTTCAAACCGTATGATATAAATTTGATGGTGATGCCCGGTACGCTGGAAGACAAGCACAAGAACTGCGAAAACATTCCGGCACTAAGGCGACAATTCCACCTCGTCTACCTTTTTCTATCCGGTGAGCATGATGTAAAACTCGGCGCAGAACAAACGCAGCTCAGGCCTAACGACCTTGTCATCGTTCCCGAGAATATGCTTTATGCTTCTGATCACATTAGCAAATGCAAAGGATTCTGTATTCATTTCAAAACAGAATTTATTCAGCCGCTATTATCCAAATCTCTTCCTGAGGAGTTCCCGTTTTTTCATTTTGACACGGAACATATCATCAACCTGAATAATGAAGAACGCAACCTCATTCAGCAATCATTCAAAGACATCCTCAAAGAATATGATCGCTTTTCGCCGGAGAAAGACCATCTGCTTCAAAATTACATTCTGATCTTATTGTTGAGGGTAAGAGAGATTTACAAAGTGCATGTAAAGCAGATTAAGAAATCAATGACGCGAGGCGAACAACTCGCAAACAGCTTCAAACATCTCGTTGAAAAACATTTTGTGGAAATGCGAGCCGTTAATGAGTACGCAACGAAACTCAACATCACTCCTGCACATCTGTCCGACGTCGTAAAAAAAACTTTCGGAAGGCCGCCACTTGAAATTATTCACGACATGTTATTCCTCGAAGCGAAAGTGCTTCTGGGGTCTTCCGATAAAAGTGTTTCAGAAATTGCCCATGCATTGCGGTTTGAAGATCAGTCCCATTTTTCTCATTTCATAAAAAAGCGCACCGGACTCACACCCCAGGAATTACGCAGGAAACTCTGATTTGTACACAGGTTACCGAAGTTTCTACAAGCATTACGGAGTCCCCCGGGTGCATCTTTGCACCATAATCAGAACCAATAGTATAACCCAACCAAATCTATATTAATATGAAATTCAAAATCATTTCCCTAACCACTGCTGCAATTGCCATGATGGCAGCAACTACAATTCACAACAATACAGGCGTTGCAGAGCACAAAAGCTTTTCCAAACCTGAAGAAACAAGAGAATTTTCCCTCGGAAAAGTAGAACTTGTAAAGCTCAATGGAGCAATGCTCGGTCGTGCAACTTTTCAGCCGGGATGGAAATGGAGCACTTCATTGAAAGAATCTTCCAAAACCAAAAGTTGTGAGGCCCCGCACTACCAGTACCACGTTAGCGGTACGCTGCGCATTAAGATGGATGACGGCACTACTTTCGACTGCAAGGCCGGTGATGTTTCTTCTTTGCCAATGGGACACGATGCATGGGTGATCGGCAACGAACCGGTGGTGGTTGTAGACTTCCAGGGCATGGTGGATTATGCAAAAGAAAAGGGGAATTAGAAAAAACGGTATTTTCTGTTCTTCCAAATTGAGAATCAAGCTGCCTTAACAGGTGGCTTTTTTCCGTAATTCTCTGTTTTGTATCTTTACACCATGCATATTCCTGAAGAAAGAATAGAAATTGCTGAAGATAAACTTACCGATTACCTGCTGATTCAGAAAGACAAAAATGACAAATCAGGATTCTTGCTAAAACTGGGATATACAAAGGATAACTGGAGAGATTTGCAAAACGATATAAAATTCATTGCAACTCATAACGAAGCAGTACTACAACAACAAACTCCGTTTGGCGATATATATGAAGTGAAAGGCAGATTGAAAAATTTCGGCATCGTTACCATATGGCTGCTTGCCGTTGATGTGGAAAAATATAAATTCATAACATTATTTCCAGGATAAATTCGTAAACAATGGAAACTAAATTTCAACAATATCAGCAAGTGCAGTTAGCGAAAGCACTCCCGGAACATCACTTTGAAAAAGGTGATATTGCAACTATAGTAGAAATTGTAACTGACAAGCATCACAATCCCGGTTACCTTCTTGAATTTTTTGATAGCAATGGACATACGCTTAAGGTCATTGCAGTAGCTGAAAATGCAATTGCAATTCCTCCTGAACATGCTGTTGTTAATTACAGACC
>CAYHHK010000068.1:0-21492 GCA_964356415.1 uncultured Flavobacteriales bacterium | reverse complement strand
AATGCTTTTATTAAAAATTATTGAAAAAATATCAAAACTAATATACCCTAATCGGTTGCCAACGAGGAATATATAATTTTCAGAAACACTTGGAATGCGGGTGCGCACAAGGGTAATTTTACAATCCTCGAAAACAGCTTATGCAAAACAATACATACAGAAAGAATCTCATTCATTCTCTTAATGGATTAAAGGAGATACGGGAAACAATATTTGAGAATACGCTCAACCTCGCCATGGAAGGAGATTTAAAAGACTGGAACGATACAATAGAAAGCGGGGAAACTTTTGTATTCGATAAAAAACTACTGCTCACCTGTGCCGACACGAATGTTCAGTTATTTTCTGAACTCATATCTAAAATTGAATCCACCTTTGACACAATTGCAAACATCAATAATTTAAGTGCCGACTTGAAAAACGCAAATAAATAATACAACAACATGGAACCATTCCCTTCTCCAGGTGCGAAATTGCTTGTCGAAAAAACCTTTATAGCATTTGCAGATAACCTTATAAACCATTGCATATTAATAATAAATGGGATAGAAGCTCATTTTACAGAGTTGGAATTCTATTATTTTGATCCTCAGTTCCACCCGGATCCTTTTGTGCACAAGCACGAATTGCAAAACAAATCTAATGTCTGGTACATACATACTTATCCAAATTCAAATAAAATAAAAACCGGGACCAGAAAAGGTATCGACCTGTGCCTCGGAAGAGAAAATTTTTATTGTGGCATTTTAATCAGGGGATTGAGGATTGGCAATGAATACATTAATGGCCCAAGCAAAGTTGTTGATAGGATACTTTCATTGTTTGATTCGAATTTTAGAGATATTGAAGTTGCTGCAAAAGAACTTGGAAATGAGAGTAGTCAGCCTTCACTATTATATATTCGTCAAAATGATCCGCCGGATAATTTTCCGCTTATAAACATCACCCGGCATGGATTAAAAATTAAGGACAATTCCGTAGGACTTTTAAAGGATCTTCAGGAAACCTATATCAAAAGCAAATACAGATTCATAGCAAAGGACCCTGCATTATTCAAAAGTAAATACTCGGGAAAGGAAAATATTCTTAAAGAGTCCGATTTATCGGACGGTGAAATTAGTTCAGTGATCGGGTGGAAATTAACAAGATGATTACTGACAGTGAATCAAACATTGTTTTCCTTTCAGAACTACTTATCGAAAGAGATAGAGAACTCTCCATTAATCTTGAAGTCATTTTTAAAGAAAACGCAATCCGTTTCGATTATCTTAAAAACACAAAAGATATCTGGTGCCGCGATTATATGCCTGTGCAGGTCAACAAGAATAAATTTGTCCAGTTCCGTTATTCTCCCTCTTACCTTTCAGCGAAAAAATTTCTGCCCCTGATAACGGACCCTGAAATAATCTGCGCTGAAATGAATATTTCTGCCAACCGGGTAAATATTGTTCTTGATGGGGGAAATGTAGTCCGTTCAAAAAAGAAAGTCATACTAACCGATAAAATATTCTTTGATAACAAGGCGATCGAAAAAAAGAATCTTATAAAAGAGTTGTATGGCTTATTTGAAGTGGATGACATAATCATCATTCCTCATCAGCCAAATGATATGTTTGGTCATGCAGATGGGATGGTGCGCTTTCTTGATGAGAACACTGTTTTACTCAATGATTTCACCTCGGAGAAAAATTATTTTCGTGAAAATTTACTGCGATCATTGAAAAAACACCGGCTTGACACTATTCTGTTTACCTACACCCCTTCGTCAGAAAAAAATGAAGATAATGTACCATCAGCAATAGGAACATATATCAACTATCTCCACATTGGAAATTTTATTCTGTTTCCTGCTTTCAATTTAACATCCGATGAATATGCGCTTAATCAACTTTCTTCCATCCTGCCAAAAACAAGAATTGAAACCCTGGATTGCGTTAATGTTGCTTCAGAAGGCGGCGTTTTAAATTGTATCTCCTGGAACATTGATTTATAAAAAAGGAACCCAAGAGCAGTCAGGGGAGGAAGGGAGCTATTATTTCAATTTCGTGTTTAATTAAACTGAGTCCTTAATAATTGCCGCAGAGATTTACATCCGCTTCATAACTATGCTACTAATTGGGCGTTATACCTTTTATTTTTTATCGCAATATTGAATTCTTCTCGGGTCATTTTCAACACATCCATTGGAATCATGAATTTGCGTAAAGTCTTTAACTCAGCTTCCATTGTAATATCTCCTCTTTTAAAAATGTTCTTATTCTTAAACTCGTTAGATATAATAATGAGGTCTATGTCGTTTTTTTCTCCCCTTGTCTTGTTCAATTGAGAACCAAAAAGGGCAATACCCGATACTTTTACTCCGCTTCGGGCGAGTTCCTGCTTCAGAAACACAATGATGTTATTTATTGCTCTTTTATCCATTGAAGAATCTTTTTGGTTTTTGTCAGAATTTCCTGTGTTTGAACCTTTGTGTAAGCGCGTATTAGTTTTCGCAAATCTTCCGGATACCTGGTTGGTATAGAAACATCATTGAGTTTGAAAATAAATTTCAGATATTCATCCGGAAGTTCAAGCTCTAGTTTTTCGATGAAGTAAACTAAACTGTGCGTTTTCGCAGGAAATGTATTTTTCCTTTTTACGAACAATCCTTTTAACGATTTCTCCAGCGATAAATGACACATAAAAATACAATAGACATAGCGTTTGCTTTTGAACATGACAACAGCAGATTCATAGTCGTATTCTGCCTGAAATATCCATTCATCAAAAGCATTGTTGCCTTTCCTCTTCATCGTGTAAAACTACAAAATAGTTCTGGGCACAACTTTCAATTCAAATAATTTTACAGATAATTTGTAATGAGAAAATAGATTTACCTTCGTCATCTTCTTTCTAAAGTATGAAACCAAAACTCAAACTCCTCGATGATAAAATTGCTGAAGCCCATTTGGGGGGTGGCAAAAAAAGAATCGAAGCCCAACATAAAAAGGGAAAACTCACGGCCCGCGAACGCATTCATTTCCTGATGGATGAAGGCAGCTTTGAAGAAATAGGAATGCTGGTGACCCACCGTTCTACGGAATTCGGCCTTGACAAAGAGATATACCCGGGGGATGGTGTCATTACGGGCTACGGAACGATCAATGGCAGAATGGTCTATGTATATGCACAGGATTTTACTGTTTTTGGTGGATCGCTCAGCGAATCGCATGCAGAAAAGATCTGCCGCATCATGGACCTGGCTATGCAGAATGGCGCACCTGTGGTCGGACTGAATGACTCGGGGGGAGCACGCATCCAGGAGGGTGTTGTTTCGCTTGGCGGTTATGCAGATATTTTTTACCGCAATACAATGGCTTCAGGAGTGATCCCGCAGATCAGCGCTATCATGGGGCCCTGTGCCGGAGGTGCTGTATATTCTCCTGCCATCACCGATTTTATTGTGATGGTGGAAAATATGTCTTACATGTTTGTGACCGGCCCTAACGTTGTGAAAACTGTCACCCATGAGGAAGTTTCTTCTGAAGAACTGGGCGGCGCACAAACGCATGCTTCCAAATCAGGCGTAACACATTTTACTGCATCCAACGGACTGGATTGCCTCGATAAAATAAAAAAGATGCTGAGCTACATGCCTCAGAATTGTGAGGACAATCCGCCTGCTTTAGCTTATGAAGCTGCCGATGAGACCAGGAAAAAACTTGATGACATTATTCCTGAAAATGCCAACCAGCCATATGATATCAAGGAGGTGATCGAACAGGTAGCCGACGAAGGAACTTTCATGGAAGTGCATAAAGATTTTGCGGAAAATATAGTTGTCGGTTTTGCCCGGCTTGCCGGAAAATCTATTGGCATTGTTGCAAATCAGCCTGCGCATCTTGCCGGAGTCCTCGACATTCATGCATCAACAAAGGCTGCACGTTTCGTACGCTTCTGCGATTGTTTCAATATTCCGCTTTTGGTTTTTGAAGATGTTCCGGGATTTCTTCCGGGCACAGACCAGGAATGGAATGGCATCATCACCAACGGTGCAAAACTACTTTATGCTTTTTGCGAAGCGACCGTACCACGCATCACCGTCATCACCCGCAAAGCATACGGCGGTGCGTATGACGTGATGAACAGCAAGCATATTGGGGCAGACATGAACTATGCATGGCCTTCGGCAGAAATTGCAGTGATGGGAGCCAAAGGAGCTGCAGAGATCATTTTCAAAAAAGAAATTGCTGAAGCTGCGGATCCGGAAGCCAAGCTGAAAGAAAAGGAAAAAGAATACATCGAACTTTTTGCAAACCCATATAAAGCTGCTGAACGAGGATACATAGACGAAGTTATACCTCCATCGGTGACAAGAAAAAAACTGATCGCTGCTTTCAGGATGCTTGAAAATAAAGTGGCGAACTTGCCGAGAAAGAAACACGGGAATATACCGTTGTGAGAGAGAAGAGATGTGAGATATGTGATATGAGACGATAACCGAGACGCAAGAAGAAATACAGGACAATGAAATTCCGCAGTCTTTTTTTAATTGTTCATTTGCCGTTGGCGATATTTCTGGTATTATTTACAGGTTGCAATCAGCCTGTTAACGAATCGCAAACACCGACTGCAACACCTGCTCCAACTGTGGCTGTTCCGGTTTTCAATGCAGACTCTGCATATGATTTTGTAAAAGCGCAATGCGATTTTGGTCCCCGCGTTCCCAATACGAAACAACATGATGCCTGTGCGGAATTTCTCATCAGGAAAATGAGCACCTATTGCGACACTGTGCTGGTTCAAAAAGGACAGGTGACGACTTTCAATAAGATCAAACTGAATATTCAGAATATCATCTGTCAGTTCAATCCGGGAACACAAAACAGAATTTTCCTGTTTGCACACTGGGATACGCGGCCATGGGCTGACCAGGACTCGGTACGAAAAGACGAACCCATTCTTGGTGCTGATGATGCCGGCAGTGGCGTTGGTGTGCTTATGGAAATTGCCAGAATACTTTCCAAAGAAAAAATTGGTACCGGAGTTGACATTGTTTTTTTTGACGCTGAAGATTACGGAACACGCAGGGAAGACGGTTCTGACAACGACAGCTACGCCCTCGGCACGCAGTACTGGTGTAAGAATCCAATGCCTGAAAACTATACCGCCAATTATGGAATACTACTCGACATGGTGGGTGCACACAAAGCAACATTTCATATTGAAGGTTATTCAAAACAATACGCTTCTTTCGTTGTGGATAAGGTATGGGGTGCAGCAAACCGCATTGGTTTTTCATCGCATTTCCTTTATGCAGATGGTGGTTTTATCACAGATGACCACGTGTATCCAAACCAGATATTAAATATTCCGTGCATTGACATCATCAATACGAATCCTGTCAATCCCCGCTCCGGATTTCCTGATCACTGGCATACCCACCGCGACAACATGGATGTAGTCGACAGGAATACACTGAGGGCAGTAGGCCAGACGTTGCTCGAGGTTTTATACAATCAAGCAGGAAGCTAATAAAAAAGTTCACTTTACTCACTGAAGCAGCCGGATTCCGGCATGCCGCCTTAACAGGTGCGCGCGCATTTGTGTCAACCAAATTCTCCAATTTAGGTGCAATGTCTTGTAGGAACGTAATATTGGTAATAAAAAATCCAGTAGTGTAGCTTAGTTCCGCAGGAGCGAAATATTCGTAACAACTGATAAGTAAATGTTCTCATGTACCAACAGGATATAAAGTGGTTTTAATAATATTTCAGGTTTTATTTAGAAATGCGCTTTGGTGCCGGGGAGATGTTCCGAAAACACATATTTTGAACCCCGAAAATCCACTATTAAATAGTGGATTTTCGGGGTTGAATTTATTCGTCGAGATTTGATTTTGGGATGTCATCTCCCGACTCCGGACTAACTAAAACCCGGCATTGCCCGGTGTACGGGGGAATGGCATTACATCACGGATGTTTGTCATCCCTGTAACAAAAAGCATGAGGCGTTCAAAGCCAAGTCCGAAGCCGGCGTGAGGGCATGATCCGAATTTTCTGGTGTCAAGATACCAGCTCATTTCTTTTTCGGGAATATGCATTTCACGCATGCGCGTGGTGAGTTTTTCAAGATTGTCTTCACGCTGTGAACCACCGATGATCTCGCCGATCCATGGGAACAACACATCCATGGCGCGTACGGTTTTGCCGTCATCATCCTGCTTCATATAAAAAGCTTTGATGTTCTTCGGATATCCTGTCAGGATCACAGGGCCATTGAAATGTTCCACCAGGTAATTTTCATGTTCCTTCTGAAGGTCTGTGCCCCATTCTACCTTGAATTCAAATTTTGCATTTTGTTGTTTCAGTACGTCAACTGCTTCAGTATAAGTGAGGCGCGTAAATGGTTTTTCGATCACTGATTTCATGCGTGCAATGAGTTCCTTGTCGTACATGTTATTCAGGAATTCAAGGTCGCTCATGGCATGGTCGAGGGCATACTGAATGAGGTACTTTAGCATCTCTTCCGCCAGGTCCATGTTGTCGTTGATGTCATAGAAAGCCATCTCAGGTTCTATCATCCAGAACTCAGCAAGGTGCCGTGGTGTATTTGAGTTCTCCGCGCGAAATGTAGGACCGAAGGTGTAGATCAATCCCAACGCCATTGCAGCAAGTTCACCCTCTAGTTGTCCGCTTACTGTAAGGTTCGTTTCTTTTTCAAAAAAATCTTCTTTGAAATTGATGCTGCCATCAGGATTCTTTGGCGGATTCTTCAAGTCTAGTGTTGTTACATGAAACATTTCGCCTGCACCTTCAGCATCGCTGCCTGTGATGATGGGCGTATGCACATAAAAAAATCCTTTGTCATTAAAGAACCTGTGGATTGCAAACGCCATGTGGTGGCGTAGCCTGAATACAGCACCAAAAGTATTCGTACGCGGTCGCAGGTGGGCAATCTCCCTGAGAAATTCCATGGTATGACCTTTCTTCTGCAAGGGAAACGTTTCTGCATCGGCAGGTCCGTACACTTCAATTTCCTTCGCCTGGATCTCCATGGTTTGTCCCTGGCCCTGTGACTTTACAAGCATACCCTTCACACAGAGGCATGCGCCCGTGCTAATTTCCTTCATCAGCTCCTCCGGAAACTTTGCAATTTCAGCAACAACCTGAATATTGTGAATGATGCTGCCGTCATTCAATGCGATGAAAGCGACATTTTTATTTCCGCGCTTGGTGCGCACCCATCCTTTAACAGTTACATCCCTGTCAACTTCAGTGGAAGAAAGGAGTTCGGCGATTTTAGTATGTGAGAGCATTGGTTGAGAGGTTTATTGGTTGAAAAGGTGAATGGTTGATTGGTTAGCAGCCGGCACTATTCGTAATTAGTACATTCGTATTGAATTCGTAATTAGTATTTTAGTATTTCATTCGTACTTCGGCGGGGTAATAAAAAATCCTGCCGATCCGTAGACGAGCAGGACTTCTAAATAATATCAAATTCATTTAGTCGAACTTCTCCATGTCTTTATGCTTGTTCATGTAATTCAGCCAGATAAAAAAGGCTACGAAGCCAATAACGATCAGCAGTTTATTCCACCATGGCGATACTGCATTCATGATTTCGAAGATAAACTGAAAAAAATTGCCAATTGCATTCCAGAAACTAGTCCACATAGTTGTTGTTTTTTTGTTGGTGCAAAAATAGAAAAATCCTCAGACGGTAAAACTATTTTTAAGGGATTTCCTCACATCTTGAAAATGCAATAATGCCTTTCAGGAAGTGGGAAACGGTTGAAAAAGAGCTTCACGGTTGGTACCAATATTGAAAAAATTCCTGTTGGTTTGTTGACGAATGATACGATTCTTTAAAACCATTCAGCCGGCCGCACTCTTCAGTATCCCGGCTTTATGTATAATTCTCTGGTTACCAGGGCTTTTCAGCGGTGAGGCATCCCATACTCCTTACGATAGTTTGTTGCTCAACAGCATTTTGCACATCCCTGTATTTTTACAAATGCTCATATCCGTTGCATTGGTTTCCGTGGGTGCCATATACCTGAATCATGTAAGCGTAAAACATGAAATAATCTACCGCCATTCTTATTTGCCAGCGCTTCTCTATTTAGTGCTAATGAGTTTTCACAAGGATGTTGTCCGGTTTCATCCACTGCTGGTTTCAAACCTGCTCATCATTATGGCGCTTGATAAAACATTTTCGCTTTTCAAGAATGACAAACCTGTCTCTTTTGTTTTCGACAGCAGCTTTCTGATTGCCGTTGCGACGCTGCTCTACTTTCCTGCCTTCATCTTGTTTTTTCTCTTGTTGTACGCAATTTACAGCCTGCGATCATTCAGTTTCAGGGAATTTCTGATAGCAGTCATTGGTTTTGGTTTGCCATTTTTCTTTATCTCAGTATATGGCTTTTGGACTGATTCGCTGGGTTCAGCAACCAAAAACTTTTTTGCCCGCTTTTCAATTCACAAAATTGAGGAGGGTATTGCGGCTACAAATCAGTTGCTGGCATTTGCAGTCTTCCTGGCTTTGCTGATTCTATTATCATTGATCAGGTTGCGCACAAATTTTTATAGAAATGCCATCAAGGCACGCAGTACGCAGGAAATTTTATTTCTCTTTTTTATTTTCACTGCCGCCGGTTTTCTATTTCTCCCCAAAATTTCCTTCTATCATTTCACACAACTTGCCATTCCGTTTTCGGTATTCCTGGCTTATTATTTTATCTCCGCCAAAAAAAAATTGTGGTTGTATGAAATGGCGCTATGGGTTCTGTTTGGATTTATTGTTTCCGGCTATTATTAAATGATGCCGCCAGTACTCAGGTAAGGCAAGAATATTCAAGGAATCCTTAACTTAATGACTTTGCCAATAGGGATGACATATTCATAACGACTGAATATATATTGATTCAATGTATCTGTTGGGCATTCGCAGTTTGTGATATAATTTAAGATTGGCGCGAAAAATTGGTACAAGTCCTGCGGCTTCATAATTTTTTCGTGCAGTGAAGCATTAAAATCACCCCAATCAAAAACTCCTCTTGCGGAGCCAGTATTCTTCGGCCTGTCGCATGGCCTTTTCTGCCTTTGGAGTTTTGTCATCATAACCCATCAAATGCAAAGCGCCGTGAATCATGACTCTGTGAAGTTCATCCCGGAAGGTGCTCTTGAATTTTTTTGCATTGGCCATCACACGATCCGACGAAATAAAAACATCAGCTTCCGCTGTTCCCTTTTCTTTTGAATTATCAAAAGTGATAATGTCGGTGAAATAGTTATGACCAAGGTATTCTTTATTCAGCTTCAAAAGATACTTATCGCTGCAAAAAATATAATTGATGCCGAGGACTGCCGTTTCATTCTCTTTGAAAGCAAGCAGTATCCATTTTTTCAGGGCTTCCGGTTTCATAAGGCGAAAGGAGATGTCTTCCTTAAAAAATAGTATAGATGATATTTTACTCACGGATGTAAAGATAGTTGAAATGAAAACACGCCTTTAACTCAATGCCGTCACTGATCCCATTGTTAGAATTTCATGAAGGGCGGCATTGACTATCACCTTAGCACTTTCCCATTTTATCCCCAGTGCTATTTCAGTCAGAGATTGTGAGACATAAAGAAAACACTTCATGTCAACATTGGCCGTCCTTTATTTTGACGCATACTCCCGTGCCTCTGTGGTTAAGTTCTTGTGGCTGCTCAGCTAATTTATCTCCACATGCTTAATATACCCGCAGCAACGATCAATCGCACAAGCCAGTATCCAACCTGAACAATCATCCATCCTTTTGTTTTGCCCTCATACAATGCAGGCGTTCCCAAAACAGGAAGAATTACAAAACCTGTAAGAATTAAAGCATGCGCAACTCCATGCTGAAAGGTATGATAGCTGTGGCCGTCCGGTGCAACATCCTGCCCCGGACCAGTTACGTTGGTCATGAGAAACATAGTAAACAGCAAGGTATAGAGGATCGTTAACCCATATACCATTCCCGGATTTTTCGGCTTCATGTCTTCAACGGAAATACCGATGGCCTTCGCCCACATTGTTCCCATTACTTTCGGGTGAAACCAGATGTACCCGATTACTATTTGTGCCACAACCGCTACTGCGAATGCCGCCCAGTTCATTTGCATTTCTTCCATAGTTTTTTTGTGAGGGTTAAATTTGAGTCAAACTTAAAACAATATTTGATATGAAAAATTTCTTTGTTGTTAACATTTTCTATCTCATGTCAATCCTGCATAAAATGATGAATATCTGATGCCGCATTCAATCTATTAACAATAAGTGAACAGTTGGAAGACGAAAATGCGTTCAATGCCATATACAGATCAATGCAATCCTCGGGTTTAAACTGTGTTTAAGAGCCTCGTAAATTTGACCCGGTATATTTTGTAAAGTTATTCAGCCGGGCTAATCTACCCTTGTAAATTTCGCTGTGATAATTTTTTTATCAGATACCAATTGTATGCTGTAAATTCCATTTTTAAAGGCGGAAGTATTTATTTTAATCTCACCTGTATTCAATTCCCGTAGATCAAGTACCAATTTTCCCATTGCATCAAACACTTTAATTTCCGCGACAGCCAATTCACTGCTGATAATTATGTTGTCTTTAACCGGATTGGGATAGAGTAATAAAGTTGCATCTGTACTCAGTTCATTCACCCCAATGCCAAAACAAGCATCAGCAATTGTGGTATGCGTAACAGGCGTTGCAGTCCAGTTTCCTGCAACAAGTGCTGCGTTTGAAGCGACCGGGTTAATCGGGCTGACTGTTAATGTTACCGCTGATTCAGCAACGGGGTAGGATTGGTCGGCACAATTATCAAACAGATCGTTCACTTTATGCATTGTCCCCTTCCCGCCTCTGGAGCCACAGGCGATGATTTCACCGCCTGAAGTAAGTTGCATTTCATAAATGATCTCTTGTGTTGCACCTGAATTGATAACCTTCGACCAGTTCAGGTTACCGTTGCCCGCATCTACAGACATGGCCAGAACCGGTCCTAAACCGGGTGCTGTATCTATTCCTCCACCAACAACAGCGGCTCCGGATGAAGTCAAAACAAGGGAGTACGCATGATTTTCCGTGCTATTAACTGCAGAATATTTTTTTGCCCAAACCTGATTTCCGGCATTATCGACCTCCATTATCAATGTGCTGTAGGGATTAACGGTATCATCATACCTTCCGCAAAGAATAAAATTGCCGCTTGATTTCTCTTTTATGTCGTAATGAAAATACCGTACTCCTGAATCCGAAAACCATTTGGACCAGTCAATATTCAGGGAGGCATTGAGTTTTATAAGGACAATGTTTTCAATTGACGCACCATTGCTTGCGTAACCGGTAAGTAATATTCCATTACCGGTTGTTGAAATAATATCCATGGCATCCATGCTGAAGCCCGGGCTAAATAACTTTTGACTTGTAATATTTCCTGACGGGTCCGTTACAAGGAGGCACATGCTGCTTTGAAATGTCTGGTTGTTAAATGCAGTTGCGAAAAGGTAAAAGTTGCCCTGTGAATCCTGGACCATTTTTTTTCCGGTGAATGAATAAACCGGATCAGAATAAGTTTTTGTGATGAGGTAGTTTCCAACTATATCTAATTTCAGCAGAACCAGGGATCCAATGAAAGTGGAACTATTAATATCTACTCCATAATAGGCAAAATTGCCATCTGAAGTTTGAATCGCACAGGAGAAACTGTATCCGCCGGCTGTGAAGGACCGCATTTGTTGAACAGTTCCTGAAGTTGTTGTGCGGGTAAAAAACAAATGACTTTCAAATGCCAAATTGGTGGCACTTCCGGCAAATACGTAACCTGAGCCGGTTGCAATACATGTGTTGAAGGTGGATCCTGAAAGGTTTGTTTCGTTTACATAATTGTAAAATTGCGCATTCGCTAAGAATCCTGAAATAATTAAGCAAGTGAGAAGTAAATTTTTTTTCATAGTTGAATTTTTTTTAAAAATAACACGCAGGTTTGCATTCAGGGAATTATTGATTTGATTTTCTCATTAGGCGGTTGTTGAGAATAACTCTGCGAATTCATTGATATGCATATAGTTATAAATTTTATTTATTATCATACACAATTACTGTTTTCTGCATTTTGAAAAGCCAGCTTGTCTTGCGTTCAATATCCGGGCTTTGCCGGGTACATTTTATGCAGCCAATAGCCTGGGTTTGATGGCTAGGTGATTATTTCAAAGAAGTATGTCATAAATGGGCATAAGGTTGCAGTTCGGTTTCCTTGGATACAGATTGAAAGTTAATATTAATAACCGCAACCGGATTTTATCTGATGTCGTCAGGAGTTTTTTCATGCCTCCGGTGTACAGCTTAAATGCGGGTGTTTCACTTCCTTATGTCGATGATATTTTCAAATGCTTCGAAGCACGTATGAATTTCACAGACAAGTTCTGCAGGAGTAAGTTTTTCAGAAATCTGAATAAAGTTTTTGAAATCGGTGAACATGACGGTGACTTTATCAAAAATTTTATTGAAGAAAACTTATTATTAACACGGTCGAAAACAGCCATTGGAACATGCTATGAGCAGTGAGAGAATTTTCTCCGTGCTTCTTTGGGTTCTCCGCGGTTTAGAATTTATGGTTTTCCTTCCTACAATGCAGGTGTTCCTAAAACATGGAAAATTACAAAACCCGTCAGAATTGAAGCATGAGCAAAGCCATGCTGAAACGTATGAAAACTGTGGCCGCCGAGACGCAACATCCTGTCCCGGTAAAATTGGTCATGAGAAACATTGTGAAAAGCAATGTATAGAATATTATCAATCCATACACCATTCCCTTTATTTTTGCTCTGACAATATATTTTCAACCAATTCTACACGTCGGTTCTGTTTTCTGCCCTCTTCGGTTTCATTGGTTGAAACTGGGGCCAGCGAACCAACTCCTTCACCAATTAACCGAGAAGATGAAATGGCGTATTTTTTTTCCAACTCATTGACAACCGCCACTGCACGATTTTTAGAAAGTGTAGTATTGTATGCAAAGGAACCTTTCATATCAGTGTGTCCTACAACATATAAATTTAGTGTTGGATTTTCCTTTAAAAGTTTTGAGATTTCAATAAGTACCGGCTCTGATTCGGGCTTAATGTTCGCCTTGTCGAAATCAAAATAAATTCCATAAAGTGCGATTTTGCCATTCGCCTTTAGCTCTTTCTGCATTTCATTGGCATTTACTTTTATTAAGTCAACTTTCATTGTTGTTTCTTCAATCACATCAAGCAGAAAAACTTTTTCATTTGCCATGTATTGTTTTCCTGTAAGGACAATATATACACTTCTCCCGTTTTTTTCAAGATGCCCTGCCAGATAACAGGTGCCACCAGAAGTGGAAGAACCTTTAAGAAGGTTGATGTTTTTGCTTGCGGGATACGGATTCTTCTCATAGAATACATTCAGGAATGTGGCCCCACCCACTTCCTTGCTTACATTGTTTTTATCATCAATGCCTTTTGCAAGAAATGCAAATCCTGCTTTTTCCATGGCCTGCCTATAGTTACCATAAATTTCAGTCAATGTTACTTCCCCTTTTAATAAGTAGTAAATGCGTGTACGTTTGCCTTCAATGTTTTTCCAAAGGTCAATTTTCTTGTATCCTGTTACTCCACCTATTGCAATGGCATACGGAGTAAAATTTTGTTCTTCGTAATATTCAATTACACTACCAGGGTAGCGGGTGATTAATGGATGGTCTTTGCTGCCAGGTATTCCCTGCGCGCTAGTCAATTTCACAGAGATAACAAACGCGGCAACAAAAATTACTTTTACTCCTTTCATTTTCGATGGATGTAAATTTAAATATTACCAATTAATCAGGTACATGAATTCCGCTAAACGTGCCACTCATGTAAACAGTCTTGGGGGGATTGTCCTGATTTGCCATGCTGCCGGAAAAACTTCCGCTTATGTAATAATCTTTATCGTTACCTATGGTGGTAATGTACTTTTTTTCGGTAATAATTAGTGAACCTGATGGGGCAATAAAACCTTGTGCGCCAATGGAAGCATTGTTATAGGAAGTTTGCGAATCGATGTAGTTAAATGTTCCGGTATTTATTCCGCCTGTATGTGCTATAAGCACTATGCCCCCATTCCCAGAATTAAACATAGCTGTTATAATCATCATATCATTTACGGAGGTGTATCCGCCATTAAGGTGCTCGCTTTGGCCGGTATCAAGATAATTGCCCGGCAGATCAATGTGAATTTGTTCACTGTAGTCACCGGAAATAGAGGCATCCAGTATTGCAGCCGGAATAACATCGGTGTTTGTAGGAGGAGGCGTCGTACTGCTGTCACTTCCCTTTTCACACGATATAAATACTGTAACTGCCAATATAATCAACAATAACGTTGAGAATCGATTAATTTTTTGCATCTCTTCAGAGTTTTTGGTTTTTTTATAAAACTATTTCACGGTAAAAGTAGATGTTCATAGTATGCCCGTCAATTACCCATCTGGGGCATTTTGAAAAACAATAAATTCAATAAAATCAGATGAGCTTTTGCTTCACAGCAACAATCACAGCTTCGGCACGGGAGTGTACTTGCAACTTCCGGTAAATGCTCTTAATGTGAGCGCGAACAGTATTTCCGCTTATAAAAAGTTTTGTTGAAATAGTTGAATAATTTTCTCCTTCCACTAGCCGTGCAAGTACTTCTGTTTCTCTTTCTGATAATGGATTAATTTTCGAAGGATGGAAAGACAATGCTATTTTTCGTGCAATACCCGGACTCATTGGTGATCCACCCTCTCTTACTTCTTTTATGGCAGTAAGTAATTTTACCGGTGGAGTTTCTTTGAGTAAATAGCCAGTTGCACCTGCACACAATGATTGAAATATCATTTCTTCCTCATCTCGAATCGTGAGCATAATGAAATCTGTTTCAGGCAAAAAGCCCTTTAAAATTTTTACTCCTTCAATTCCAGTGATGCCCGGCAGTTGGATATCCATCAGTACCACATCAGGCTTTGTGGTTTTAATGACTTCTATGGCACTCTCACAATCCTTAAAAACATGCTTGCAGGAAAAGCCCGGTGAACGGTCAATTATTTTTTCGAGGAGCTCACGAATTTCATCTTCGTCTTCAACAATTGATACACTTATTTTACTTCCATTCATACTGAGTGCAAAAATATGCTACAATTTACACATTAACTATTACCCATCTAGGGTATTTGGAATTTTAATATTATGGTTGTTCCCTTATTTTTTTTTGAAAATATTTCCAATTCCGAATTATTTTTTTTTGCTCGTTCATGCATAATATTTAATCCATATTTACTTCTATTCCTTTCTTCCTTGGTATCAAATCCTTTTCCATTATCTTCAAGCACAATTTCAACTATGTTATTATTTACTGTTGCTCTCAATGTTACCTCACTTGCTGCTGCATGTTTGGCACAGTTGTTTATGGCTTCTTTAAAAATTTGCAAAACAGCCCGTCTTTTATTCATTGGTAAAAGGATATTTTGAAATGCAGCATTCATGCCGCTCGCTTTAAAGTGAATACCCGTTTCAGTTAAAATTGATTCACCAAAATCTTTTATCCTTGTCAAAGTTTCAAACAGCGTATCACGTTGTGAATCCATCACCCAAAGAAAATCTCTCATGCCTGTAGAGAGCTCAGCAATGTTGACCTGAATTTTCTTTAAATAATTTTCCAGTTGCGCTTTATCGTTTATTTCAGACCGTGCCATTTCGGCAAATAAAGTAAGCTTGGTAATTTTATTTCCGGCCTCGTCATGAAAGTCGGCTGCACTTTTTTTACGAAATTCTTCGCGCTCTTCTATTCTTGCCTTTTCAATTTGTGTCTTCACTTTAATTAATTCTGTAGCTTTATTTATCCGATACCGCATAAACAGCCAGACAACACCTCCAACAATTAAGAAGTAAACCAAATAGGCATACCAGCTTAACCATGGAGGTGTGCAAATGACTATTTTCAGGAATGTACCTTTTTCGTTCCACACGCCATTGTTGTTGCATGCGCGAACTTTAAAAATATAATTACCAGGGTCTAGGTTTGTATATGTTGCGGTGCGTGTATTTCGTGCACTTATCCAGTCTTTATCAAAACCTTCGAGTATATAGCTGTACTGATTTTTTTCCGGACTGACAAAACTGAGTGCAGCAAATTCAAAAGTGACAACATCCTGCTGCCATGACAATGAAATCTCGTTGAGACCATAAAGCTCTTTTTCAAGAAAATATTTTGCGCCTGATGTATCGTTCCCAATTTTCACCGGCTCATTAAACAGGTACATTCCGGTAATCATTACTGGTGGAACAAACTGATTGCCTTTGACACTGTCAGGATGAAATATATTAAAGCCGGCAACCCCTCCGAAATAAAACAAGCCTCTCTCGCTTTTGTAATATCCGTTCTGATTAAATTCAGCACTCTGCAATCCGTCACTCACATCAAAAGTTTTTACAACCTTCTCTTCATTCATATCAAATAAGGCTAATCCCTTGTTGGTGGAAATCCATAGTCTACGATAATCATCTTCCAACATTCCATAAATTACATTATTAAGAAATCCTTGACCATATCCGAAATTTTTAAAGAGCGAATCACTTTTCCCGGAACTTAATTTCTCAAAAATATTCTTATCAAGCTTTGGAATCAGTTTATTTAATCCACTGCTTGTACCTATCCACAAATTATTTTGCTTGTCTTCATGTTGCGATAAAACAATATCGTTACTGATGCTGTTTTCATTATCTGGATTGTTACGGAAATAAATAAATTTTTCAGTTTTGGGATTGAAAAGATTCAATCCTCCTGTTGGAGTTCCTATCCAGATATTATCGTAACTATCCTGCAAAATATTAAAGACAAAAGGGTGGTTTGGGCCTCTTCCATCTTTAGCAGTACCATATTTTTTTACTGTATTATTAACTGGATCATATTTCCATAAACCGGCACCCCCGGTTCCAATCCATAAATATCCATCCCTTCCTTCGGTTATATAATGAACAGAAACTGCTGACAAGGTGTCATTGGAAGGACGAATGTATTGTATTTTCGTATCATTCTGATCGCTTCCAGGTTTGCTTTGAATTTTATAAAATCCGCCATCTCTTGTACCAATCCATTTATTTCCCTTGGAATCCTCAGACATACAAAGAATATAATTTGAAGTAAATATTTTTTTTACTTTTTCGTCCACGTGAAATACTTTCGATGTGTTACTTTTTTTATTGTAAAGATTCAATCCATCCGGAGTTCCAATCCACAATAAACTGTCATTTTCTTCAATAAAGGAATTTACATTTTTACTGCTCAGACCATTTTTGCCGGCAATGCTTCTGATATGAATGAAATCAGGATTTCCATTCTCAAATTTATTCAGACCATTGCGTGTACCAATCCATAAAATTCCATCATTCGATTTCAGGAGCGAAAGGATATTGTTGTGTGAAATACTTTTTTCGTCAGATACATCATTCTGAGCAAGGGAAATAATGTTTGCAGCTTCATCAATCAGCAATAATCCCTTGTTAGTTCCGATTGCATATTGGTGATTGCTAAACGGCATCACTCTTTGAAAAACCGGAGTATGTTCTGCTGTCTGTATTGCAGAAGTCGGAAATAAAAGTTTATCGGTTTTGAACTTTATATTAATTTCAAGTAAGCCTGCATTGCAAGTTATAAGCAAAATATCGCCTATATTAATAATGTCGGTAACATGACCTAATTCAATAGTATTTGAAAAGGGACTTTGCTGAAAATATTCTGCTGCAAAAGATATTGTGTTAAACCGTGTCAACCCTGAGTCACATGTTAACCAGATGTTACCGACTTGATCTGCTGTTACAATACCAACATAATTATCGGCAAGTGAATTATCCTGATTTTTACGAGCAAGAAATATCTTTGATTTTGTTGTTGAAATATCAAAACGAATTAACCCTTCATTGCTTCCAATCCATAATATTCCTTTAGGAGATTCAACAATAGAAAACAATCGCTTGCTTGGAAAAGAAGTCGAATCATTGGGCTTGATTGTGAAACAATTTATTTGCCCCGTAAGCGGATTAAGTTTATTTAATCCGCCTCCAAATGTTGCAATCCAAAGGATTCCGTTTTCATCTTCATGTATATCCCATATATAATTATTGCTGATGCTATTTTTATTATTGCGCACATTGCGGTATTGAATAAATTTATATCCGTCATAGCGGTTCAATCCATCCTGTGTACCAAACCACATAAAACCATATTTATCCTGATGAATACAGTTGATTGAGTTTTGTGAAAGTCCGTCGCTAACGGTGAGGTGTTTAAAATAGCAGGTACCCGGTTGCGCAAATCCCAATTGAAAATGTAAAACAGCAAATAAAAATGTGGCCAATAAGTTAGCTTTCGATTTCATGGTGAATTGTCTAAAGTAAAGATTTCATATACAATTCTCTAGTCAATACAAAGCATCACATGATTAGCGAGGTAATTCCCCCGTTCAATCTTTTCTGTAGCTATTTCAACTTTTAGTTCCGGGGCAGGGCCAACATTCGGTAATACAAATTTTACATACGAAAGAAATCCTATGATAATTATGACAAGAATACCAAGAATGTAACCTAAAATATTTTAAATATTTTTTTCATTGATTGACTTTGTAACGATTTATTTATAACAAATCACAACCCCAAAACCAGGGGCATTTAGTTTTTTTAATTCCGATTTTTTAAACCCTTCTTTCTTTGTAAAGTTATCTATCTCATTTTTCGAGTAAGTTTTTCCACCTGCCTGATGCAATAGATTTAATGCCATATATGAAGTGGTCGCCTTCGACATTTGCGAGCTTCCTCCTATGCCTTTAATCTGGTCAAGTATTACATAGATGCCCCCTTCATTTAAGGAGTTGCAAACCTTTTTTGCCAATGTCTTATTTTCATCCGGATTTAAACCGTGAATAATGTTGAAGGCAAGAATGATGTCAACGTCTTTGGGAAGTTCATCTTTCATGAAATCTGAAGGAAGGAACGAAACATTTTTGGATGCGTTATTTTTTACAATACATTCCTCAGCGTATTTTTTTACAGGAGGCAAATCAACAATAGTTGCCTGTAAAACCGGGTTTCGTTTGCATAGTTCAATACTGTATAATCCATGCGACCCACCGAGATCGAGCATTTTCGCATGTGTTTTTGCAACCGGTACTTTTGCCGCTACTTCCTTAAAATTGGTTTTTGAAATGTCAATCATTGCTCTTGAAAATAACTCCCATTCATGGTCAGTCATTTCTTCAAGCATATTTGATTGCGGTCTTTTACCCGAACGGATTGTCTCGTCCAAATGGATGTAACCTTTGTACAAGTAGTCGCAGAACAGAATAAAATGCCGGAAATTATCGGGAGATTGGGTTGATAAATTTTTATACCCCCGCTTTGTAAAAGCATATTGAATTCCATTTTTTTTAACATAGCCCAAAGCATCCAAACAATCAAGGATTAACTCAGCACCTACTTCACTTACATTAGCTCCATGGGCAATGTCTTTAACGTTTTTGAACTCCATTGTGAGCTGGTCGGCAATTTTTAGTTTTACTGCGCTTCCCAATGCAAATCCAAGCCCAACGGATGAAGCTGCATCTGCAAATGGATGGGGAATAATGTCGTTCGATAAAAGGATTTTTTCGATTAATGAGAATTTATAAATCATGGTTTTGTTATTCTATGATTAGAATCTTCAAAGATGGGGAAAAAAAGAATAGATAAAATTGTATAATTCGGACATCCTCAATTCACGCAAAAATATGTCCGGGCAAACCAGTATTTGCCTCCCGATACTGTTTTGGTGTTAGGTCTGTGAAGGATTTAAATTCAAAAATACAATGGTCTGTCTTAGCCTTGTACATATCGACAGTTCGCGAATAAACAAAAGTAACCATTTATATTTGTTTCTATAGCTCATATAGTGGCACTTTAGCGGCACAAAAATATCTTTCGGTTATACAGTACGATTTAACATAAAAGCTATTAAAGCTTTCTGGATCATCTTAATTAACCACAAATATTTTTCTCATAACAGTATGAGCACTAAAATAGCCGAGAACTGCTCCTTGAATATTGGTGTAAGGATTTGCGGGCATTGTTGAATTCATTGGTCCTCCATCCAAATTTTCAAAACTGTTAAAATATTCATACACTGATTTATCTATACATTGCATTTCAATTTCAATTATGTCTCTGGTTTGTAATGTTCTTTTCAGCTTGTTTAAATTTGCCTTGACAATAAGGCCATTTGTTAATCTGTCATCAAAATTGTAATCGTCTATATAAACCCCATTTACATATTCCAGAAAATGGTAATAATTTTTCTCGTTGCCCGGATCAGCATATCCAACAATAACGTTATATGATATTCCATTTTCTCCAGAGCCTGTCATTCCACCTGAACTAGATGATTTTTCTACAATCAGTGCATCAAAGTTAACCGGCGAAGGAATAATTGATTATGGCAAGCACACACGATTATTTTGCATCCAGTTTTGACAAACCTTCCGCATCTTTCTTTTATCCATTGTTCAGTATCTCCGTATGAAGAAATGCCAATTAAAACATCGCCCTTTTTCAAGATTACAAAAAAGTCTTTGCTGTCTTTCTTCCATTTATCCTTGATGACAAGAAACCGATTCTGTTTCATCAATTCAAACAACAATCCAATTGTGATCGACTTACCTGTGTTGGAATCACCTTGCAATGCAATGTTTGATTTCTTAACCATTTTTCTACTGTTTCATTATCATTCTGGTTGCTCTGCTGCTTTCGCATTGGAGAGTTACAAAGTAAATGCCGGATGCAAGATCAGAAATGTCGTATTCCTTTTGGATGCTGTATTCAGAAATTATCTCGTCTCGTTGCTTTTCCCCAAGAATATTTGTAAGTATCAATTGATAAGGCTTGTTGCTGGAAGGGAAATTTAAAATTATTGATCCTTCGGTCGGAATCGGATAACAATAAAAATTTGATAGTAATTCATTCTCTTCAATTCCATCAGGGACGCTGCATGAATCTATAAAATTACCTCCTATCCACTTAATCACATACTCTGTAGGAACTCCATTGATTGTATCAATTGCATTTCCAATGTAGATCGTATCATTAAAGAAAGCGACATGATATGCAGGTAGATTAAACTCGGTAGTCGTACCAAACCCACACCATTGACTTCCTGTCCACTTGGCAAGATATTTAGCAGGGACATGTCCTGCGTATTCAAACAATCCTACACAATAGAGTTCGTTGTTATGAATCGTCATGTCAAAGACTTCAATACGATTTGCGTAAGAGTTATTCATATCCTGTAAGTTGTTTCCAACTTGACTCCATGACGAACCATTCCACTTTTGAATCCCGTTGCCTACATTTCCATCTGTCAGGCTAATGGAACCACCCGTATACAACTCTCCATTGAGCACTTCCAGTCTATCCACCCAA
>CAYHHK010000067.1:0-21520 GCA_964356415.1 uncultured Flavobacteriales bacterium | reverse complement strand
AATAAATACCATCCGGTTCTGAACTGAGGTTAAGCATACTTTGAACATGAGATGCGTTTTTCAATTCCTTCTCATCTACCAATCTTCCCGATGCATCAAATACTTCTGCAGTGATCATACTTCCCGGAATATTCCTAATGTCAATTGTAAATTCTCCCGAAGAAGGATTTGGATAGACGCTAAGAGTCGGAACAGCAATAGCAGAGCTGCCTGAAGAGAGCAGATAATTCTCCTGAACATTTACGTTATCAATAAAAAGTAAATTTCCATATCCGCCAATATTTACAAATTTCATGATGATTGAATTTCCTGCAAAAGCAGAAAGATCAACCGAATCCCTTCTCCAGTCACCGGCAGTTGTTGGTGTGAAGCAACCTGATGAAGATGGAACGGTTGTTAACTGTGGGGATTCCTTGTAATATCCTGAAGGAACAAAAGTATTTCCGCAATCTGTCGATACATCAATGCGAAGGGCATCAGTATAACCGTTGTATTCACGATAGCTCAAATCAAAAGTCATCAATGGATACGGCAGGTTACTGATGTCAAACAATTGGGTTAGCAATGCATCAGAAGCGCCGTCGGCGTCGTAGCTGCAATTGTCATATACGGCGACATTCGTAGCCGTTCCGCTGCTTCCAATAATACCTGTCTGCCTTTCCCATACATTGAGTGCATTTGAATTCAGCGTATCCCAATATACAGGTGGAAAAAGTGCTCCCTGAAAATCTTCAATTAGCGGAGC
Source organism: uncultured Flavobacteriales bacterium (assembly GCA_964356415.1). GTDB lineage: Bacteria > Bacteroidota > Bacteroidia > AKYH767-A > 2013-40CM-41-45 > JAPLDB01. Next base: position 20,775 of record CAYHHK010000067.1, on the reverse strand, counting down.
TGCGGCTGCAAGTGCTACATTTACTGTTGAAGACTGCGCATTGTTATTCAGGTATAAATCTCCGGCAAAATTCAGCGTGACATCAATAGTGAATGTCCCACCTGCACTCAGATCAGCCGGAGTTGCGAAAGTGAAATTTGCTGACTGACCGAATGACATTGTTCCCGCAAACGGTTCTGTAACCGGACTTCCTGCATTGATGGAATATGAAAGAGTAAAACCTGTTGCATTGTTGAAACCAATATTGGTAATATTTGCAGTAATTAAAACAGAATCAAGGCCTGAGCCACAATCATAAAAATTGCCTGATACCGGAATAATGCTTGTCACAGCCATGTCCTGGGCCAGTGAACAATTAATAAGACCGGGGAGTTTTTGAATGGCAATGGCCCTTCTACCCTTGGCACCGCCGGTGAGTGCACACACGCTGAACCAATTTATATCAGAGGAATTGATACCATGCAAAACAATTTCATTTGTTACGGAAGTACCGGCAGAATCCATGTACATCGTTCCCAGTTTGCTTGCTTCATATCCTGTTGCTCCGGGCACTGCAGTCCATGAAAGTTTCAGAGAATCAACACATGCCCACACAAGTTGTAAATTATTCGGATCATCAATGATGCTGAATACAGCATCACTTACATCAGATGTTGCTCCTCTTGTAACTCTGACGAGGCAATTTCCTGAAACACTGTTCGGAATAACCCAATCATATTGCCTTGCATTGCCGGCAGCTGTTCCGATGCTATTCCAGGTTGTACCATTGTCTCCAGAATATTCAAGCAGGAAATTTCCTGAAGAGCTGAATGCATCCCAGCGAAGCACTTCGGTTTCTGCCGGTACTAATCCTTCTCCACCCATCGGATAAGTCAGGGTGATGTTATTATCCCAGTATTCATATACAATATAATATTTCTGTGGACCGAAAGGAATTGAAGTGCCGTTAATTGTAATCGTATAAGTGCCTGCAGATGGATTATCAATCGTAACCTGCTCGACATTATTCAGTGTATCAATCCTTCTCACAGCAGGAAGAGCCAGGGTGGCAGCATTTGGCGTAGGATCAAGTACCCAAGGATTGAAGGTTTGAGCAGAAGGATTAGTAACAACCAGGTCCAGGTTATTTACCAGTGCAATTGCAGCATTGGCATCACCTTCCGGATCGCTCCAGATCAACATTAACTTGAGTTGTGAAATATTTGCAGGAACAGTAATGGTATGCGCATTTACACTACCCTGTATCAGAGAATCACTCAGGTAATGCTGTTGTTCAATCGTCTGAACTGCACGCAAGCCATTGATCCGGCCATAACCGAATGCATAGTCAGGACCCGCAGTTCCGATATCCCAGGCACTGTTCAATAGGCATCCTTTTATTAACGCAGCATCAGGGTTTGCCTGAGCAGTAATTTCTCTATACGCCTGATAGCACTGTGCTGTAACCCCTGCCACACTTGGGCATGCAGCACTTGTTCCACCGCCAACCTGAAATGTATTGTTTTCTGCAATGGACATCTGGTCCTTTCCATTTGCTGAGATGTCCGGTTTAATTCTTCCGTCTGAGGCAGGGCCATGACTGCTTGACCCATCAATGACCTCATGAGCATCGAGGTTGGCAACGGCAATTACATTTTTGCCTTGCTTAAATCCTCCGGTTATATTACCCCACTGTCCTCCTGCCCCATATCCACAATCGGCTCCCTGATTATTTCCGCCACTCCAAACAGGGCAAAGTACTTCCAGGTCGTGCATGATACGGTCAGTCATAGAAGCAAACGCGTCATAGTCATTGCATCCGGAACTGTAACTCGTCGAGAGTACAACTGTTCCGAGGTTAGCAAGGTTTTGTGCAGCATTTACAACATGAGTATAAGAGCCAGCCATTGTATCAGGCGGATAAGGACCGATGTCATAGATATAAATTTGTGCTCCTGTGGCCATACCTCTGATAACAGGATCAAGGTTTCCTGCGCCCATGCAAATTCCTGAAGTCATGTCTCCATGTGACCCACCGGCACCGGTACTGAATGTATTTGTCATTCTTCCTGAATAATCAATATGAGGCCCTACTTCTCCATCATCTGCTAATCCAATGCTAACACCCGCTCCATCATAATGCCTTCCTGCTCCGAAATCAGTATTGATCGCATTGCTTCTATGAAGACTTCGGCCTTTGGTATCATCTGGAGTTTGCGGATTCAGTGGCTCGATGTGTTTCACAAAGGCGCATTGAGCAAGTGCAAGCCAATCGATTTCATGTACACTTACAGAAACCTGAAATGATTCATCAAAACTTTCAATCACTGTACAACCCCTTGTCTGCAATTCCTGTTTCACAAAAGCGGGAGAAAGGTTTGGATAAAAAAGTACTGTTAAATTGATCGTCCCATTTTTATTTCTGATTTGATCAGGAATATTCCCAAAACGAAATTGGTTGCTCATCTTATCCTGCGCAGTGATTCTGATCATTGTCCGGGGATTAAATTGCATTAATACCGATAGGTTCAATCCCTCAGGAATTGCAACATAATATGCATTGTGCGGTAAATAGCCGACCAGCTTAATGCCTATTGCTTCTATTCCGCTTTGCTGCTGCGATGAAAGCGGATCAGAGAACTGAATCAGCCTGTAGTAGTAACCACGATAAACTTCGGAGGCATTAACAACATCGTTTTGATGAATGCTGAAATCGTTATTGGTTTCAATTGTTCTGCTCTTTAGCATGACTGAATTGCTTCCTGCAATGGCCAAAGAAAAAGTTGAAATGAATAATAAGTATAATAGTATAACTGCTTTGTTTTGTAACATGTGAATTTGTTTAAATAATTGGTGAGATAAACCTACGTGATTTTCCCTTTTAAAAAACGAAATGATAAAAATAATTCAACAATATAAAATGATCCAGCTATCGGTGCTAAAGCAAGTATGGCTTAAAAAAGCCGGGGCAGTGGCATTATATATGAATAAAAAATGCATTCCTAACCTTGCTAACCGTGTCAATCTTTTCTAACCACTTTTAAGGATAAATTCTTCATAGCATCATGAGAAAGGCCTGAAATATTGAGTTGGGTTATACGGACACTCTGATCGTAATAAACAACAATAACAGGCGCATTTTCCATCAGCAACTGATCCATAAACCTGTAATAGACATACCTCATTGAATCATTGGTCTCTTCCATAGCCTTTTCATAAATTTCATCGTAATCATTATTGGAGAAATGGGTGTAATTATATCCATTCGGAGGTATGTTTTTTGAATAAAAAAGACCGAGGAAATTTTCGGCATCGGGATAATCAGCAATCCATGATGAGCGGAAGAATGAAAGTTTTCCATCAGTGATCATCTGCATTTGTTCCTCATGTGACCTGATATCTATCCGGACATTAAATCCGAATTCCTTCCATTGTTTTTGGATGTATTCACAAAGCTCACGTGCTTCAATATTTGTATGCAGAACAATTTCGGGGATTCCCTTGCCATTCTCATATCCGGATTCTTTAAGCAATGACCTTATTTTAGACGGATAATAATAATATCCCACCACGATGGATGAATCATAAGAAGGCAATCCCGGGGGGACGATTCCATCGATTCCTGCTAATCCTATATTTCCTGACAGGTAACGACTAAGGTTTCGTCTGTAAAAGCCATAACTCAAAGCCTGCCTGATTCTTTTTTCGCAAAGTGGATTATTATTAAATTTGGCTTTATCGCAATCAAGGACGATGCTGAGGTATTCTGTATTCAGGAATGGAGAAATTTCAAAATTAAATTTACCGGCAAACCGTGGTTGCAACTGACCTGTACGGGTGAGCAATTGATCGCGGATAGCACCGTCAATTCCATTTATGACATCCAGATTCCCTTTGAGAAATTCAATAAATGCACTTTCCTTTTCAGGAATAAAGGATATTTCAATAGCATCCAGAAATGGAAGGTGCTGTCCTTCAAAATTAATTTCGAAATAATTTTCATTCTTTAAAAAAACGAGTTCCATATCCAGTTTCCAAATCCGGAATAAAAATGGTCCTGTACCACATGGATGGCTCCTGAAATCAGCCCCAAAATAATCAACAACTTCATATGGAACCACTGAACAGCAAACCATAGAAAGCATACTGAGAAAAGGCATAAAAGATCTGTCAAGGGTTATTTTAAGTGTGCTGTCATCAAGGGCTTCAATTCCTGAAATTTTTCCAAGGGAATCCCTTTGTACCCGATCCATGACCCACCTGCAGGGAGAAGCAATGAGCGGATCAGCAAGCCGGCTAAGACTATAGATAAAATCTTTAGCGATTACTTTTCGTGTAACCCGGATGGGATTATTCCTATTGTGAATAACGTCAAACTCCTCACGCACATCAAAGCAATTATTTTCATGGAAGTAAACATCAGTCCGAAGATGGAAAACAAATACTTTTCCCCGATCACTTATTTCCCAGTTCTTTGCAATGGATGGTATAATATGCAACTGGCTGTCGGCCTGTACAAGTCCGTTGTAAAGCTGCATACAGGCTCTGGTATTGGCATCATTATTTGCAAATGCAGGATCAAGTGAAGTAATGCCGCCTGATTCATTGTACCGGAATACTTTCTTATCAGCATTCCGGTGCGCCGGATTATTGCATGCCGGGAATGAAAAAAATAAAATGATGACGGCAATCTTGCCAATTCGAATACCCGGGAGCATACTGGCAAAATTAGATTTTTCCTTGTTAAAGAAAGAAGAAACAATAAAACTTTTGAACCCGGAAAATCAGCTGCTCAACTCCAACCAGCGCAACGTCCTGGTGTCTAACAATACTTCAACTTCCCTGTAGCGGAGCGACCATTCAAAAATCTGTTCATGGGTTCCTTTACCTTCCGACAAAGTGGTCTCAAGTTGTATTTTTTCCTTTTCAAGTGATGCGATTTCGGTCTCTAGTTTTTCCATCTCATGCCTTTCCTTGAAAGAAACTTTTTTTATGATGGGGATGGCTTTCCCCTCTTTCCTGACCAATTTGATTTTTTCTTTATCCTCCTTTGCCCTTTCTGCTTCCAGCTGTTTTGCTTCTCTCCAATCAAGGTAATTTCCGTTAAAATCCTGGACATCACCATTGCCTTTAAAAATTAACAGATGATCGACCAGTTTGTCAAGGAAATAACGGTCATGTGAAACAATGAGTAAACAGCCCCTGAAATGTATCAGAAAATTTTCAAGCGTATTCAGAGTGATAAGGTCAAGATCATTGGTAGGTTCGTCAAGAATCAGGAAGTTCGGGTTCTTAATCAGCACTGTCAAAAGAAACAATCTTCTTCTTTCTCCACCGCTCAGTTTGGAAACAAAACTTTGCTGCATCGATGGCGGGAACTGAAAGATATTTAGAAACTGCGATGCGGTCACCTTTGATCCATCTGCCAGCGGTATCACGTCAGCAATGTCTTTAACCACTTCAATGATCCGTTTATCTTCCTTAAGTACAATGCCCTGCTGTGAATAATAGCCAAAAATTACAGTATCGCCTACGTTGATCTTTCCTGAATCCGGAAGTTCTTTCCCGGTAAGCAGGTTAAGAAATGTACTCTTTCCTGAACCATTTGCGCCAACAATTCCAATCCGTTCTCCCGTCTTAAAAGTGTAATCAAACCCTTTCAGGATGACTTTGTCATCATATTTCTTATGCACTTTTTTCATCTCAAGCACCTTCCCTCCTATCCTGTTCATCTTTACATCCAGTCTCAACGCTTTTTCTTTCTTCACTCCTTTCACCTTTTCATCCAGTTCATTAAATGAGTCTATTCGTGACTTTGATTTTGTTGTGCGTGCTTTAGGTTGCTTCCGCATCCATTCCAGCTCCGTGCGGTAAATGTTCCTGTCCTTTTCAAGTTCGCTCTCACGATTTATTTCCCTCTCCTCTTTCTTCTCGAGAAAATACGAATAGTTGCCTGAGTAAGCATACATCTTCCCGTTTTCCAGTTCTGAAATATCCGTACATATATTATCTAGAAAATAACGGTCGTGGGTGATCATCAGCAAAGCGGAAGTTGAACGCTTTAAAAAATCTTCCAGCCATTCCACCATATCTGTGTCAAGATGGTTGGTCGGTTCATCCAGCAAAAGCAAATCAGGTTCCTCGATCAGCGTATGCGCCAGGGCAAGGCGTTTTAATTGTCCTCCTGAAAGTGTTGATATCACCTGCTCCAGATCATAGAGATTCAGTCGCCCAAGGATCTGCTTCATACGTGCTTCATAGCTCCAGGCATGGGTTTCATCCATCAAAGCAATCGAATGCTGCAAGCGATCTTGAAAGGCAGTCGATGTATCATCGGGATGAGCAATGCAACTTTCATATTCACGAATCGCATCAGTCATCGGATTGGAAATTCCGAGTGCGGCCTGCAACACAGTTTGTGTCGGATTGAAATGCGGCTGCTGGTCAAGGTACCCAATACGTAAACCGTTGCGGCATGAAATAATTCCGGAATCGGGCTTTTCAATGCCTGCAATGATTTTCATCAACGTGCTTTTGCCGGCACCATTGCGTGCGATCAGGGCACGCTTTTCACCCTCTTCCAGACCGAAACTCAGGTCGGTGAAAAGTGGCTTGTCGGAATATGACTTGGAAATATTTTCAACGGAAAGAATGTTCATGGGTTGGTTGAATGGTTGATTAGTTGATTAGTTAAAAGGTTGAATAGTTGACTAGTAAAAACAACCAACCGTGTATTCTAATCTTTGCTTCCTTTTTCACCCACAAACTGGTCAGTGGAATATTTAAAAAGCACATTAAATGTTGTAAGTGATCCGTAACAACGGGTAATGTATTGTTGCAAATCTACTTTTTCTTCCTCAGCAAGTTTTTTATTTGCATTGATGTGTTGCTCAAGCACGCGAAGGCGGTCCCTGAGCAGTATGATCTTTTGAAAGAAAACATCCATCGGGATCTCTTTTGTCTTCAATGATGAGTCTCCCGGCTTGAGTACAACTGTTCCTCCCATCCATTTCGTACCAAGTTCCACCCGCTCCTGTATGTCAGTATACTTCTTAAGGATATTGATCAATATTACCTCGATATCGCTTAAGCTTACCAGATCTGTTTCCTGGTCATTTTTATCGATGACCTCAAGCGCAGCATCGCTCCGCTCAATTTCCCTCATGCCATGCTGCATAAAGGTAATCATGTACTCTTCCGGTTTAACCTGAATAATAACACCATCACCATACTGTGGATGCTTTACCCTTGAACCAATACCCATTGAATAATCCGCCATAAGATTTTTAATTTTCCGCGAAGGTAATTCCAGTAATTGTAATAAGGTTCTGTTAATATCAAATTTTGTAGATAATCTGTCAGAATAGTGTCATCATCATGATGTTAAGAGCATAATAAAGTTGAAAATAAATTGAAGTGAAATGTTCCGGAGGACAAAAATCCAGTTATATTTGTAACAGTTTTTGTGTTCATGTTTTTCGTGTGGGGGCCGTCAGTAACACCTGTTACTGGCGGTTCTCTTTTAAAGGCACCGTCATCTCTTCCAATGCTTAAGTTTTGGCGGTGCCCGGAACTCCCTCTCCAATCAATGAAGCGTTTGCTTTCCAAAGTTATTTCCGTTTTTTTTCAATCAAAAGAATTCCTCTTCTCGTCTCAGGCGAGGCGGGGTTGAATTAAAATATTAGCCACGTCCCGATAGCTATCGGGATTCACCAATTGACACGAAATATTATTGCATTAGAAGTTTCGATTTGTGATAATTCGTGGAATTAGTGGCAAGATACCTCATCTCGCCTTAGGCGAGGCGGGGTCGTTTCATTCAACCTGTTTCAAAATAAAATTTGAGAGGTATTTGATTTTACATTTTAAAGTTACCTTCGGACGCAAATATTTTTATCACCTGATAAATGGATGATCCCCCATGGTTACTGACGAAGAAAGGGAATTGCTTGCCGAGCGTTTTGAAACCGGTAATCTGTACAAGCTAAAACGGCTTACCACCCTGGTACAGCCGGAGGAACTTGCCGAACTTATTCATGAAAATAAAAACATTGATTACAAGAAGGTCTTTCAGGTACTGGACGCTGATATGGCCATCCATACCTTTGAAAATCTTGACTTTGACATTCAGGTAGAGTTACTACGCTCGTTCAGCGTTGAACAACTCACCCGCACGCTGAATCAGATTTCACCCGACGACCGGACAGCGCTTTTCGAAAAACTTCCGGAAGAAACATTACCGAAATACCTTTCGCTGCTTTCTGATGAAGAAAGAAAAACAGCAAAGGAGCTTCTCCAGTATCCTGAGGATTCAATTGGTCGTTTGATGACGCCTGATTTTATTTCAGTGAAAGAAGACTGGACTGTTGAACAGGTATTGCAATACATCCGTACATATGGTAAGAATAGTGAAACGCTGAACCTTATTTACGTCACTGATACAAACGGATACCTGATCGATGACATCCGCGTCCGGCAATTCCTTTTATCGCCGCTTGATAAAAAAGTGAGCGACCTGATGGATAAGCAGTTTGTATCGCTGAACGCAAAAGAAGATCAGGAAAAGGCTATTGAATTATTCAAGCAAACAAACAGGGTTGCGCTGCCGGTAACAGATTTCAACGGATTGCTGCTTGGCATCATCACCTTCGATGACGTGATGGATGTAATGGAAGAAGAAGATACAGAGGACATTCAGAAGTTCGGGGGTACGGAAGCGTTGGATGAACCATATCTGAAAGTTTCTTTCCGTGAGATGATCAGCAAGCGCGCAGGATGGCTTGTCGTTTTGTTTCTTGGAGAAATGCTGACTGCTTCTGCAATGGGTTTCTTTGAAGATGAGATCAAACGGGCAGTTATACTTGTAACTTTTATTCCCCTTATTATTTCCAGCGGAGGAAATACCGGTTCGCAAGCTGCAACGCTAATTATACGCGCAATGGCTCTTGGAGAAATCACCATTGCAAACTGGTGGGGCGTTATTCGCCGTGAATTCTTTTCCGGGCTTGTGCTGGGAGCAATACTTGGAGTGATTGGATTTTTAAGGATCGCAACATGGACATTATTCACAGATATTTATGGCCCCCACTGGGTCCTTGTAGGGCTCACCGTTGGTTTTACCCTTGTTGGAGTTGTTTTGTGGGGCACTATCACAGGCTCCATGCTTCCACTGCTTTTGAAAAGAGCGGGCGTTGATCCGGCGGTTTCATCTGCGCCCTTCATTGCAACACTTGTAGACGTAACCGGACTGATCATTTATTTCAGTATTGCATTCCTGCTTTTGAAAGGCACTTTATTGTAGTTGAATGATGCGATATATTTTTTTGATTCTGCTCCTTTCCGGCATAATTAATTTCCTCCCTGCAGTAGCTCAGGATACCACTGCTGATGCTGAACAAAAAAAACTGCAGCTATACTACAACGTTTCTAAAATCCTGAACAAGGAAGTCGACACGCTTTTAAACTCGCTATTGTTTCAGACTTTATTCCAATGGCTTGGCACACCCTATAAATATGCAGGAGATTGTCGAGAGGGAGTAGATTGTTCGGGGTTTACCTGCATGTTGTATCAAACAGTTTTTGGAATTAAACTTGCAAACAGTTCAGCTGAAATATTCAAAGAAGTAAAGCCGCTGAAAAAAAATGCCCTTGAAGAAGGCGATCTGGTTTTTTTTAAAATCAGAAAACACAGGGTTTCACATGTGGGCGTTTACCTGGGGAATAATAAGTTTGCACATGCATCTGTGCAAAGCGGTGTGATTGTAAGCGACCTTGATGAGCCGTATTACAGAAAATATTTTTATAAGGGAGGAAGGGTGAAGAGGAAGCAGGGGGTTAATAGGTAATAGTCGCGAGGCAATGCAGAGAGGTGAACTCTTTGCTAATAACTCTCGATGGCGAGTGAAACCTCGCAATTAGAAGTCAGAAAAAAAAGCAATAAGCTAGTGGAAATTTTCAGTTGTAGCTGATTTTCGTATTTACGTTACCTAGTGTATTATTGTGACTCATAAAATGCCTACCCACATTTCATATACCAACTGGAACAATCCCAGCTCCCATGGCCGGATTGAAATAGTTTTTGCTGAACGCCGCAAGGAAATGGGTGCATATGTTATCCGAAAGGAATATGAGAAAATCCTGCTCAAATCATTTTACATTACTATTTCCTTTCTCATCATTGCCGGGGCTATTCCATTCATGAAAAATTTAATTGAAAAAAAAATAAACTCAAAAAACATAATCTCGGAAGAGATCACCCTTGCCGAACCCCCGCCAATCGATAAACTAACTCCTCCTCCTCCACCGGTTGTAATCACTCCACCTGTTCAGCAAACGATAAAGTTTACGCCACCGAAAGTGGTAAAAGATGAAGAAGCTGAAGAACCACCTCCTACCCAACAGGAAATGGAAAATGTGCAAGTGAGTACGGTGACACAGGAAGGCACAAGCGAAGAAATTCTTCCTCCTGAAAATCCTGTTGCTCCTGTGGAAGAAGATAAAGTATTTTCTTTCGTTGAAGAAATGCCTTCATTTCCGGGAGGAGAAAAAAAAATGATTGAGTTTATTCTGTCCAATATACATTACCCTCCAGTAGCGCTTGAAAATAACATTGCCGGAAAAGTTTATGTGAAATTTACAGTTGATAAGGAAGGAAAGATCATCAGCCCTGAACTCCTCCGTGGCATTGGTGGCGGCTGTGATGAAGAAGCCATGCGCATCCTTAAAATGATGCCTGACTGGAATCCCGGTAAACAAAACGGTAATAAAGTCAAGGTTGGCGGTATCGTGCTGCACATTGATTTTACACTACGGTGATTCACCTAAGATTATGCATCGCGATTTTCAATTTGACCTCAACTGAAACAGTTATTTCACGCAAACCGTGCCTGCGCGTAGCCGCTTCGGCGAAGGCAAGGGGCGCAATGACACAAAGAAACAGCCGGGGACGTAAAGCCTATCATTAGAATTAGGGATAAATAATGTGCGATATTGAGCTATATTGCACCGGGGGAAAATTCAAAAGTCAAAAGTTAAAAGTTAGAAGGAAAAAGGTACGAATCTGCAAATCAACTACCCAACTAATCAACTATTCAACTATCCAACCAATTAACTAATCAACCATTCAACTAATAAACCAATCAACTATTCAACCAATAATGAATCGAATTTTAACCCTTCTCAGCTTCCTATTCCTATCCTCACTAACCACAAAGGCACAGGATACCATTCACGTTCAGGCAATGACCTTTGGATCCGCACAGGATACGATGGTGGTTTTTCCTCCCGATACTTTCGGAATTGAAAAGATCATCATGAATTATAAACTCCGTTGCCCATACACTACGCAATGCGGAGAATGGGATTACCTCACTTATACTTTTTTATATAAACCTACGGGAGAATGGGATTCAGTCAGTCATGTAGCTCCCAGTTTCATCGTAAATGGCACAAGTCCTGATACTTTCCAGTACATGAACAATCCTTCATACCAATACAACACGCATTTTGAAAATTACATTAATTACTCAAGCGTGATCAGTTATGACTCTGCAATTGTTGGGGGCAACTGGACTTCAACCATCCATCCTTTTTATACCGGATTAAATGTATCACGCACGCAGTACCTTTGGAAAGCAAGTGAACTTCAGGCAGCAGGTGTACAGCCCGGAAATATCACAAACCTTAAATTTAACCTGGTTTCTTTGGGTGATCTGATGAAAAATTTAACGGTGAGAATAAAACACTCAACCCTTGATTCACTCACTTCAAACGTGTTTGAGAACAGTACTTTCTCGACGGTGTATCAGCGCAACACACAGTTTTTAACAAGTGGACTAAATTCTTTGGACCTCACTTATCCTTTCAATTGGGATGGTATTTCTAATCTGGTAATTGATTTCAGTTTTAATAACCCTTCTCCATTCATGGTCAATACTATACTTGGAGATACATCAGGTTTCAAATCAGGTATTGCACTTAATCAGAATGACCGCTCCCGTTTTTTTGAAGGGAATGATTTTATTACACTTCCTTCCAATACACTTGCCTCCGTTGATAGTTTCATCACCATTTGCTTCTGGTCAAAGGGAAATCCGGCATACATGCCTGAGAATACAAGCATATTTGAAGCATACGATTCGCTGAATCAGCGTGTACTGAATATTCACCTGCCATGGAGCGACCAGAAAATTTATTGGGATGCCGGCAATAACGGTTCCACCACCTATGACCGACTCAGCAAAGCCGCCACCGCTGCAGAATACAAGGGCTACTGGAATTACTGGACATTTGTAAAGAATGTTAGCACAGGCCGGCTGAAAATTTACAAGAACGGAAATGTTTATCTTCAGGCAACAGGGAAAACCAAACGGATGTACGGAATCAGCAAGATCCGTATCGGAAGTTCGTTAAATAACGATAATTTTTATGACGGCAACGTTGATGACTTTGCAATTTTTGATACAGAAGTTTCTCAAGCAAACATTCAGCAATTTATGTACAAACACATTGACGCCTCTCATCCTGATTATTCTCATTTGAAAGTGTACTATACTTTTGATGAAAATCAGGACGTGAATACCACGGTCTATGATAATTCTTCCAATGGCAACGACGGCGCTGTTTTCGGTGTTCCTGAAAGTCAGGTTTACACCGGTTCAGAGGTCTTTAAGAATTTTTACGAGACCAATGAAAGGCCACAGATAGTTTTCGGACAGGGTGTCTATACTTCAACAGTAGACTCAATACTACTCGTTGACTCAACTGAAACAACACCTGTTTCCATTGTTCTTTTCAGTGATACTATTAATCCAACTGTTGCAACAGACACAATGCTGGTCTGGAATACTTATTACAATAACTACCTGTATGATTCACTCGGCAATGCAACAGATTCCACGGCTGTCGCAGCTGATTCTACGATCTATCTCTTGAATACAACATATTATGATGCTCCATATCCGGTGAATGATCGCTTTGAACTGGGAAGGTTTATTACACCTTATGGAAATGGACTGAACCTCGGCAATGGTTTTATGTGGCGGTATGATGTGAGTGATTACAAAACTTTGTTGCATGATACAGTTCACCTCAATGCAGGAAACTGGCAGGAATTACTCGACCTCTCCTTCGACATCATCAAAGGAACTCCGCCGCGCAATGTGCTTGACATTAAAAATATCTGGACAGGAGACATCGGATGGACTTCCACTGTAGAAAATCAGCTTGATGAACGCAACATATTAATTCCTGCTGACGCACAAAATTCCCGTCTCAAAGTAAGGTTGACCGGACACGGATCTGATCAGGGAAACTGTGCTGAGTTTTGTCCGAACTATTGCTACCTGTTTATCGACAGTGTACAGCGTTATAGCCGGCAGATCTGGCGCACAGATTGTCCGGTGAATCCACTTTATCCGCAGGGTGGCACATGGGTGTATCCAAGAGCCAACTGGTGCCCGGGTGCAGAAGTTACTACTTACGACATGGAACTCACGCCATACGTTACTCCGGGAGATTCCGCACGTCTCGACCTGAATCTGAATCCACATAACTATACCAGTGGCGGATGGCCAAACTATGTTACAGAAACACAGCTCATCACTTATGGTGCGCCTAACTTTCAGCTTGATGCAGCGATGCATGAAATCAAATCACCAAGTGATTTGCAGGTCTTTCAGCGAATGAACCCGATTTGCAATAATCCATTAATCACAATTCAGAATACAGGTGCAGACACATTAACAAGTTTGCTGATCACTTATGGACTGTTGGGAGGTACACCGAGCTATTATAACTGGACAGGAAACCTGCCATTCATGTCAACACAGGATGTACGTTTAGGAAATTTTTTATTCGATAGCGCCAACCTCACCTTTTATGCAACTGTGAGTGATCCGAATGGTACCGGAGATGTCTATTTAAGGAACAACACCGCTTATTCTACATTTACTTTGCCCCTTCAATACGACAACCAGTTGATTTTCGAATTCAAAACCAATCTGGAACCGTATCAAAATGCCTATGACATCAAGGACGATCAGGGCAACTTAATTTTTCACAAAGGCGGCGGTTTAACATCCAATACTTCTTACAATGACACTATCACCTTTTTAACCGGTTGTTATGAATTTAAAATGACAGACAGCGGAGAAGACGGCTTGACCTGGTGGGCTAATCCAAATGGCGGCAGCGGATATATGCGCATCAAACGTGCAAGCGATGGCGCAGTTATCAGGTCTTTCAATTCGGATTTTGGAGGTCAAATTTATCACCAGTTTACAGTGGGATATCTTCTCAATACAACCGAACTTGAGCCGGTGTATGAGGTAAATATATTCCCGAATCCGTCTTCCGGTATTTTCAATGCGGAAATTCTTTTCGGTCATAAGCAGGATGTCTCAATTCAAGTCTTCGACGTGACAGGAAGGGTAGTTTATGACTCACGCATTAAAAATGTTATCAATAAGATGATTGATATCGATCTCTCGAATGAGCCGGCAGGGATTTATTCGGCGCACTTTATCACTTCAGAAAAAGAATGGGTAAAGAAAATTGTTGTGTCGAAATAATCACGATGCTGTAATGAATGACCTCGCCTAAGGCGAGATGATGTATCTAAATACAAAAAAATAAATTATTTATCTGATCTGCCCGCAGCTATAAGAACCATTCGATCCCAATGCCTCCATGAAATGAGTAACTCTTCAAAATGATCTCATCACAAAAAATCTATTGTGGTCCGGGTAAATGTTAGGCAATATGGTTGAAACGCTTGGCGGTATTGAGCGAAGGCTTCGTTCGGAGACCCGACATCAATAATTTTTTCGCTGGACTATTCTTTGATGAACTTCGCTCTTGAAACCATTTCCCCTAAAGTAATTTCAATCAGGTAAATCGCAGGCGAAAGCAAATTTACATCGATGATTGCAGAACCCGATCCAAGAGTATGTATTTTAAATTGCATTTTTTCTCCAAAGAGGTTATAAATGTAAATACGACCTTCCGTAGTTTGCAATAACTTACTTTGAATCAAGAACTGCGCATTTACTGGGTTGGGAGAAACATCCAAGATGATAGATTCCTTCGTACTCTGGTGTGAAAAAGAATTAAAGAAATAGTCAACTGAGATCGAAGTGCAACCATTCACACCGGTTACCAACACAGAGTAATTTCCGCTTAGTGAGGCAATATAGAACTGTGATGTAGCCCCACTGATAATACTTCCGTTTAGCATCCACTGATATGCATTAGCAGAAGAAGAAAAAAGCGTATCGCCTGAAATTGTAACCATAGGAATTTGCGGAGGCGGATCAATTGAAACAATTAATTGCGAGGTATCACTTACACCACAATCATTGTAAGCCACAACTAATATTGTTCCGCCATTGGGTCCTGTAAGCACATCCATACTGTTTTCTGAAGGGGTTAACTCAACCCATCCAAATGGAAATGTCCAGGAATAACCTGTGGCACCCGCAACTGGCGCAACGGAATATGTTTGGGTTGATCCAGCGCAAACTATTGCGTTTCCCGAAATAGCTCCCGGTTGCGCAGGAGGAATACATTCATTTACTGTTAGCGTGGAAAGTACAATTGTATCTCCTGAAGAATTATTGAGTGCATTGGTAATATTAAACGCTCCATAAAACGTTACATCTCCTGTTCCTGCAGCAGGAGCAGTCCAGTCGAATGTCCATGTACGTGAATTTACTCCTGTTACTCCGGCAGATTGATGTGTGATATACTTACCCGTACCAATAAGTTGCATCTCTGTCGTATTGGTTAAAATCAGCGTACCCAACAGATTCCCGGTCAGATCCTGCGGAGAAATTTCAAATCCAAATTTGGTATGATCCTGCCGCGCCACAGTTGCCGTTATTGTATAAGTTTGACCGGCTGTATATCCTGAAACGGGAATGGTTGAGGTAATCAGTCCTGCCTCCGTAGCCGGAGTCGGACCTGCATGGCAATTGTTACAGGTAGCACCTCCATCTCCCGGTGAACCTGTATGCGCTGTAGCAGCTCCGTTGGTATGGGAATCGGCTTTGTTGAACCCTGCATCGACAATCATTAGACCAATTATGCCAATAAATATTGCGGCAAAGAATGAGTAACGTGTTTTCATATTATTCGAAAAAAGTTAATTTAAGGTAGCAGAGGAGCCTTAAGCTCTGTGGAAGTAATTAGACACAAGATACAAAGGAATATAATAAATATCAGTCAACAAAAAATATGATGTATCTTCATCTTACAACTAAATTTATCCTTCAATCAGGTGGATAGAACAACCTTCTCAGTTGAAATGCCCAAGGTGTGGGTTCCGGTCAGGATTTTCCAGCAACAGGTCAAGGCTCAACCGCATAATCTCACCCATATTGCGGCACCGGATGAAATCTTTTCTCTGGTAGTGTTCGGAAAGCTCTTCCCTGAGTTGCTCAATCTTTTCTTTGGTTGAAATGGTATCGTTGATCATTGTTTCAAGAAGACATGCAATACGGTATCGGGATGTTCTAAATCTTCGTGACATCAATGAACGCTCCTCAAGTTGGTATTGCTTAATGGTTTCCTGATTCAGCGTGTTCAGGCACAATGATACAAACGGATTGTTCTCTTTGAAAAACTGCGGCAAATACAAATTCCTTTTCCCTTCATAACTCTGCTGATCAAAGTCAATGGCCCTGAAACGGTATTGTGTATCGTCGAAGTCGGCCATCGTATCGATCACAAAATTATAGGATCGCATATCGCCAAGCAGACGCACAAAGCAACGCTCGTTGAATTTTACAAACTCTTTCGCCAGCCGTGTTAGATTTGTTTTTCCGTCGTTTAGGTTTTCTCTTATAAACTGATCCCCCGGTATTCCAATGATATGCTCTTCCACGAGTGTAAAACCATCCATTATAAAATTGATTCGGTTCGGCGATAAGATATCTTCAAATTCAAGTCCGTAAATACGGGATGCATCAGCAATTTTTACATAAAAATAATCGTAGTTGTCATTGAACTGATTCATGATCCGCACCCGGAATGGTTTGGAATTCCCAAATGAACAGTAATCTATACGGTCCACATACAAGTGCTCCATCATGGATGCGTTTCCTTCCACTTTCATGATGGCATACATCATCACTAGCCTCTCATTCAACTCTTTCATTTCGGAAGGCGAATAAAAAACACATTCCCATAAAGTATCTTTTCCATCCTTATCCCTCAAAGGTACCGATGAGGTGAACCTGAGCAGGTCACTATAGGCAAAGGGAATATCCATGAGGCGCCCGAATTCATCAAGATAGATAATGAATTCTTCGTTAACCTGATATGAAGGTTTCTTTTTACTGATGCTATTCATAAGATGAATAAGCGGATAATTGCAGGATTTTAATGTTATGCAAATGAACGCATTGTTTTAGGATCGGGAAAATAAAGCTGCCAAAATATTGCCTTGTTTTGGCAATAATTTTAAGAGTTTAAGCAAAGTGAAATCCTTGAATTCTTATTGCTTGGTGAATTTTGAAACTCTGTTTCCTACCCTGACCAGATAGATACCCTTTTGCAATCCTGATATATTGATGCTTTTGTTTTCAATTGTTATTCCTCCGGAATAAACAATATTCCCCATTGAGTTGATGATCTCTATTGCTTGCCTGTTTTTACTTAAAATAGAAATGGTTATAAAGTCTGCAGCCGGATTGGGATAAAGCATGATCGAGGCTGGCATTGAGAATTGCTGAAGTGTTCCGGTCGAAGTTCCGCCAAAAATGCGCTCGAAGTTTTCTGCATATTGATATACTGACGCACAGGAACTTGTTGCATCCCAGTTCACTGACCAGGTCATCATTCCGCGCAAGGCAGGATAGCCGCCTGTCTGCGTCAAAATATATGATCCGGGTTGCGGCCCATTGCCTCTCAAATAATCAATAGCCATTCTTACCGTTGATGTATCAGTGAAACCACCTCCTGCAGCATTCTGGCAGGCAGGTAGTCCAATTGCAACTTTGCTTTCCGGTAGGCCGTCAAACATTCCTCCTGAAGTGTTGAACCCATGAATAACTGCTTCTGTCATTGCAACAATAAAATCTGCTGTTCCCTGTGTGTAAATATTGCCGTCAATACCAAACATGCTTCCGCTATTGTAAAGTTGTACATGAAGTAGATCGAGTGAATCACGTAGAGCATGAATGATGGGGAGATAAGCTCCCCAGATTCCACCAAATGCAGACATCCCGCCCTGCACAAAAGCTGTTTCAGGTGCCATGGAAAGGATAAGATGTTTTTGATGCGTCGAATAGTAATCACCCATTATCTGTTTTATTGCATCGATCAGGTTGATGACCTTTGCATCAACCGGTGCAGCGATCGTTCCTCCTGAAACGGATACCGAATTGCCTTCAAAGTCAATATCAATTCCATCAAAACCATAGGTATTGATAACAGCGTTCATTGTACTGATAAAAGTATCTCTTTCAGAAATATTATCAAGAGAAACCGGTGCAGTTGCTCCGCCCATACTGATCACTACTTTCCTGCCTTGACTTTGTAGTGACTGTATCTGTCCAGTCAACGTGGCCTGAGATACCTGATCAGGAATAAATTCCATCTGATAATCGGTACCGAAATGAGGAACGGCAAAAGAGAGATTAATGACATTGTACCTCGGATCGATCTGATCAAGCTGAACGTAGGGTGCGTTTGCATCATTCCAGTTATGCCAGTAGCCAACCAATGCCGGATCTGGCAGTTGTCCGAACGAAACCTGAAAACAAAGGAGATACCCAAGTAAGAAGCAGATTGCTTTATTCATAATATTAAATGAAGGGCTATTTTGTTTATTCAATTAATTAAGGATACAAACCTAATAATACTTTGCATTTTGTTTTTGTAAACCTCGAAAATCAGTTTCTGGGTTATCCGGTAGAATAAGACTGAATTTCAGCAGGTAATCAAATTCCAAAAAAAATCCCCAAATTTGACTTGGGGGATTTCCGGCAAAAGTATAATATTCTATGCTATCTTCTTATTCATTCCTAGCACTGGTAATGGCCATAACAATTTTGTTGTTTCCCATTTTTTTGATTTTTAATGTTAGATAATAAATAAGGCCCTGATCAACTCTCAAGGCTTACCAAATCTAACCCCCGGATTAATGAATTGGTAAAAACGAAAAGGGGAGTTACCAACACAATGTTGGTGAATTAAATAGTAAAATTTCGTCCAAAAAAAAGGAAAAATTAAAATGAGGAGAGCGTATTCCTGATTATTTGAATGCACTCATTGAGCTGATCTTCAGTGATTATAAGTGGAGGAGCGAAACGAATAATATCACCATGCGTTGGTTTTGCAAGCAATCCATTTTCTTTAAGCGCAAGGCACAGATCCCAGGCATCTTTTCCATTCGCCGGTTTGATAACCATGGCACAGAATAATCCCTTTCCACGTACCAACTGAATCATTGGATGGCTTATGGCTTTTAATTCTTTGAGTAAAATTTTTCCAAGTCTCTCAGCATTTTCAGATAGCTTTTCATCCTGCAATACCTGCAAAGCGGCAATAGCAACCTTGTCGGCCAGTGGGTTCCCGCCATAGGTACTTCCATGTTGCCCCGGCTGAATCGTAAGCATGATATCGTCATCGGCAAGCACTGCACTGATGGGTAACAATCCGCCGCTCAATGCTTTTCCAAGGATCAGTATATCAGGATGTACGCCTTCATGATCACATGCCAGCATTTTCCCTGTTCGTCCAAGTCCACTCTGAACTTCATCGGCTATAAAGAGCACATTGGCCTCCCTGCATGCATCATAACATGCTTTAAGGTATCCATCATCAGGAATAATAACTCCTGCTTCCCCCTGAATTGGTTCGACCAGAAATGCTGCTACGTGCTTATCTTTCAAAGCAGTCTTCAGAGCCCCTACATCATTATATGGAACTTTAATAAATCCCGGGGTATATGGCCCGAAGTTTCCATATGAATCAGGATCAGTGGATGCAGAAATAATAGTAATCGTCCGGCCATGAAAATTACCCTCTGCGACAATGATTTTTGCCTCGTTCTCAGGAACACCTTTCTTCACATAAGCCCATCTGCGGGCCAATTTCATCGCTGTTTCAACGCCCTCTGCACCACTGTTCATGGGAAGCACTTTGTCATACCCGAAAAAACGGGTAATGAACTCTTCATATTCACCAAGCACATTGTTATAAAATGCCCTGGAAGTAAGAGAGAGAACCTTCAACTGTTCAATCAGTGTGTTTACAATCTTAGGATGATTGTGACCCTGGTTTAGTGCCGAATACGCAGACAGAAAATCGAAATATTTTTTTCCTTCTACATCCCACACAAAAACACCTTCTCCCCTTTCAATTACGACAGGGATCGGATGGTAATTGTGTGCACCATACTTATCCTCACGTTCAATTGCCTCCTGACTTAATGTTTTTTCGATTACTGATTTCATATTTTCAGATAAATTGGGATCCTTATTATAAATCAAAACTCCAAATCCCTTCTCAGCAAAGATAGCCAAACGCCTTAAGAGGAAAAAATCATGTAGTGCCGAAATCTTGTTTTCTACCTGCCACTGATTATTCCTCCCAGCAATCCTCCTATTCCTGAACTCTCTTCTTTCGAACCACTCCACCGGGATGCAGAAACGATCCTGTCGGCAAGACGTGAAAACGGCAAACTTTGCAGATATATAGTTCCAGGGCCGGTTAGTTTTGCGAAAAACATTCCTTCTCCGCCAAATAAAACATTCTTAAAACCTCCAATGAACTGGATGTCGTATTCTACAG
>CAYHHK010000066.1:0-21814 GCA_964356415.1 uncultured Flavobacteriales bacterium | reverse complement strand
TATAGTGCGGGGTGGAGCAGTTGGTAGCTCGTTGGGCTCATAACCCAAAGGTCGTCAGTTCGAGTCTGGCCCCCGCTACCTAATTTTCAAAAGATCACGCAAAGGCGCAAAGCACGCAAAGGAATAACTTAGCGGACTTTGCGCCTTTGCGTGAAATTGCTTTTTACTCATCTCAAGAATTGACTAATCCAATGGCCCATAAATCCGGTTTCGTTAGCATCGTCGGCAAGCCCAACGTCGGTAAATCAACCCTGATGAACCAAATACTGGGTGAAAGACTCAGTATTGTTACCCCAAAGGCACAAACCACACGCCACCGCATAAAAGGCATCCTTAATGCCGATGACTACCAGGTCGTTTTTTCTGATACCCCCGGAATCCTTGAACCACATTATCTGCTTCATAAGAAAATGATGGATTTTGTGGAGTCCGCATTGGCTGATTCAGATGCCGTATTGGTCATCAATGACCTCACAGAAGCTTATCTTGAAGAATCACTCGTTGAACAACTGAAGAAAATCAAGGTTCCGGTTATTGTTATTATCAACAAAGTGGACCTTTCTACCCAGAATGAGATCAACAAACTAATTGTTGGCTGGAAGAAAGCGATCAAGCCACATGCTGTTATTCCTGTTTCTGCCCTCAACAATTTCAATACAGATAAAATCGTAGAAGCACTACTGGAAATTATTCCGGAATCACCTCCATTTTTCAGCAAGGAAAACCTCTCAGACCTCACCCAAAGATTTTTTACGGCTGAGATGATCAGGGAGAAAATTTTTCTTTTCTACGACAAAGAAATCCCGTATTCAACTGAAGTCGGCATAGAAGAATTTAAGGATGACAAAACCCTCGTAAAGATCCGCGCCATCATTTTTGTTGAGCGCACTTCACAAAAAGGAATCATTATCGGACATAAGGGGGAGGCATTGAAAAAAGTTGGTACAGCTGCACGCAAGGACATGGAAAAATTTCTTGGGAAAAAAGTTTTTCTTGAGCTCTACGTCAAAGTGGAAGAAGACTGGCGCAAGAAAGAAAACTCGCTCAAGCGGTTTGGATATTCTTCATGAGGAAAGCCTAACCACTAAGACACTAAGTGCACTAAGAAACACTTAGGATTTCTTAGTGAACCTTTGTGCTCTTAGTGTCTTAGTGGTGAAATTTTTTATCTGAAAATTCTCAATAAACAATTTACGGTTTCGCTTGTTACATTTGCCAAAACAGTTCCAATGAAACCTCTTCTCCTGATTTTCCTACTTCTTTTCACAAAAGACACTACCGTTTATGATTTCACCCCGATCTCAATTGACGGAAAGGCCTTTGACCTGAGTCAATACAAAGGCAAAAAAATTCTTATCGTGAATACTGCTTCTGAATGTGGTTATACTTATCAATACGAAGACCTCCAAAAGCTTTCCGAAAAGTACAAAGACAAATTAGTCCTGATTGGATTTCCTGCAAACAACTTCGGTCAACAGGAACCGGGAACTAATTCCGAGATAAAATCATTTTGTACAAGTAAATACAACGCTACTTTTCCAATGATGAGTAAAATTTCCGTAAAGGGAGACGACATCGACCCGCTTTTCAAATGGCTTACGGAACAAACCAATCCTGATTTTACAGGAGACATCAAATGGAACTTTGAAAAATTTCTGATTGACGAAAACGGAAAACTTATTCACCGCTTCCGTTCTAAATCAAAACCCTTCAGTGAAGAAATTGTAAATGCAATTGAAGGAAAGTGATCGATGAAATTGATCTTGCATAATAATTGGTAAGGCTGCTCATTCGCAAATTTGCACATCGGATCATATGCATATATGCCAATGTGCAGATGGGTAATTAGTCACACGGTGGTTCGAACAAAACAAAGTGTTTCGTACTACGCTTGCGCCGTCGGCCCCCCAAAGTTCATCGGAATTCCAAATCCTTCAGTTTGTTTTATCGTTCCGTGCGCAGCTTCAAATTTTTGAACGTTATCCTGAAGTGCTGCAAGTAGACGCTTAGCATGCTGAGGAGTTAAAAGAATACGAGCTTTCACTTTTGCTTTTGGGACACCCGGCATCACTTTTACAAAATCAACTACAAATTCTGAGTTGCTGTGTGTGATTATCGCCAGGTTGGAATAAATGCCTTCTGCCACATCTTCGGTGAGCTCGATGTTGAGCTGGTTGTTGGGGTTTTGATTCTGATCCATTGTTGGTTTGAATATGGGGTGAAGATCGGGAATATTTTCTAAACAGCCGGAAACTGGCTTCTGGCGACTTGCCACTGGTAGTTCGATTGAGATTTATTGCCGGTAGGTAGATTTTACGAATTTAACACGTAAGACTTTAATGTCTGAATATGCTTCAAGCAAGTACATACCATCAGGTAATTGCGAAACATCAATCACTGTTTCAGTCTTTAGGCTTAAAGTTTGAGGTTTAATAACTAACACACCAATCACATTATATATCGAAATCTCAACGGCAGTTTCACTTGTGGCTTGGGAATAATGAATTGTCATTTTATCAGTAACCGGATTAGGGTAGAGATTAATTCCCTCTCCTTTGGAGAGAGTCAAGGTGAGGCCTGCTATGACATTTTGAATCGCTGCTTCAACTTCACATCCATTCGAATCTGTACATACCACATTATAATCCCCACTCGTTTGTGCCACATAAAAATAATTTGTTGCCCCGTTGATGATGTTGTTATTGAAATACCATTGATAAGTTCCCGTTCCTGTAATGGCAAAAAGTGTATCTCCGCTTTGAGAGATTGCCTGTGGTGGCGGAGTTGGATAAACAGTAATGTAGTTTGTTAAAAGAAGCGTATCACTTCCGTTTGCATTGGTTGCGATGAGTTGGACGTCGTAGTTGCCGGGGTTAGGGTAGCAAATGCTTGATGGGTTCAAATCGGTGCTGGTATCGGGTGAAGCTCCGGGGAAGGACCATTGGTAGGTGGTTGAGTTGAAGGAAAGGTTCAGGAAGGTAGTGCATGTGCCGGGGCAGAGACCTTGGTTTGCAGTTGTAGCAGCAGTAGGAGGTATAAATGTGCTGTCACAAAATTTTACAATCCAGAAATCCCAACCTCCTCTTCCTGATTGTGTTTTATATCCACCAATATTTGCTGAAGTATAATTTGCAATTACATAACATCCGTCTCTTGTTTGTATTGCCAACCCTGTCTGATCTTGCCCTGGTGTAAATATGGTTTTGTCCCATAATTTATTTCCAAGTGAATCAGTTTTTACAACCCATGTTTGTTCTGGTCCAAGATTATTTTCCGTTTTATCCCCGCTGATGGGTGAGAAAGAAGTACCAGCTAACAAGTATCCGCCATCAGAGGTTTGAGTGATGCTAGGCGTACTATTGCCGCCTTCTATACTGTCGGCACCGAAATCTTTATCCCATTGTTTATTACATATCGAATCAGATTTCACTATCCAGTAGTCATAATTTCCCCATGTTGGCCCTGTTTTGTCACCTCCGATTCCTGACAATGAAAATCCACCGAGAATATATCCACCATCCACGGTTTCTTGCAATGATAAAAGTTCATCATACCCTGTTCCTCCGAAATCCTTATCCCATTGCTTGCTACCAACAGCATCTATTTTTATAATCCAATAGTCAAATGTCCCCCATAACGGCTGAGTTTTGTCACCACCAATTCCAGAACCAGATCCGCCTCCTAAAATATATCCACCGTCTATTGTTTGTTGCAATGAATGAAAATTGTCCATACCAATTCCGCCAAAATCTTTATCCCATTGCTTATTTCCGGATGAATCAATTTTTACAATCCAAAAATCATTGCTGCCCCATGAAGGTTGCGTTTTATCTCCACCAACTCCTGATGGAGTATATCCTCCAAGGATATACCCGACATCTGTAGTTTGTTGTATTGAGTATAAATAATCCAATGCAATTCCCCCGAATGTTTTATCCCATTCCTTATTTCCAATAGAATCAGTTTTCACAATCCAATAATCGAAGCTTCCGATAGTATCTTGTGTTTTATCGCCACTAATAGTTGAGTTAGATAGACCACCTAAAATATAACCATGGTCAGCAGTTTGTTGAATTGAATGTAAAGCATCGTTACCAATTCCACCGAAATCTTTATCCCATTGCTTATTACCCATAGAATCAATTTTCACAATCCAATAATCAGATAGTCCACCTTGTAACGCTTGTGTTTTGTCTCCACTAACTCCTGAGTTTGAGCTGCCACTTAAAATGAAACCTCCATCTGAAGTTTGTCTAAATGAGGTAAGAACTTCCTGATTATTTCCTCCATACCTCTTATCCCACATCTTCACCAATGGGTTTTGTGCGAAGCACGAGGCACAATGCAGGATGCATGATGAATAGTTCAAAAAAAGAAGGAGGAGAAACTTCTTCATGCTTGGTAAGACCAAAGTTAGAAGAATTTTTGATAATAAAACAGAGTCTATTTGAAAGGATTGCTTCTCCCGAAGTCTCGGGATCGCAATGACTACTCCAAAACGGAAATAGTATTCCATTTTAGGTTTCAAATTGAAACCTTAAAACAGTTTTTGCTCTCTCGAATTGTACGGTCATTACTTTACTTTTTGCTTTCTGCTGTGATGCAAAACCCTGATAACTTCAATATTTTGATTTGAAGCATCAATGCGATAATAAATATTAAAAGGAAATTTCCGGAGCACATGCTTCCTGATATTTTTGAAAACTACCGGATATGCTTCCGGACTTTCACAGATGTAAATGAAACCCTCATCCAATACTGAAATAAAACGTCCACCCAATCCTTTCTGCTGCAACTCATACCAGATGAATGATTCATCAATATCCTTTTCCGCATCGGCAGAAATAAAAAGCGATCCAGTCATTTCCGTTTACGGTACTTCACTTTTACTTCCTCCCATATGCTGAATTGAGATTTTCCATCATCAATCCTTTTCAGGGTTTCCTCCAGAATTTTTCTATGCTCCTCAGGTATATCTGTGGAAGGGGGAGCAGATGAAATATCATCCCATAACTCCTGAACCAACTCAATCTTTTCCTCACGATTGAGCTTCTGAAAAATATTCCTTTGATCTTTTGTCATTGCTAATCACTTTATGCAAATATAAAAAAAGGAAGGACTGATACATCTACACCATTCCTGCTTATTCATATCAAGGTTTAAATCCGATCCTATTTCCCGGTTTTGAAACTTCCTTTAATAGTTCAGGTTTTGAAAGCAGGAATTCAATCACCTCATTGATATTTTCAATTTTACGGTTGAACTTAGCTTCAAGTTCCTCAATAGTTTTCTGCAAAGTTTAAAATTATCCTGATGTTGCTTTAGCAGGATAAATGCCCTGACAATATTGATGTTTACCTGTATGGCAGTATCACTTTTCAATACGCTTGCAAGCATTGTGATACCGTGCTCAGTAAAAGCATAAGGTAAATATTTAGAATGGCCTCCTCTCTTTAAGGTTTCAAATTGAAACCTTAAAGAATTGTATTCATCCCGGGTCAGCTGAAACATGAAATCAACCGGAAATCTTTTCGGATTCCTTTTCACAGCGAGGTTCAGGGATTTGGTTGGTACACCATACATCTCAGCAAGATGCCTGTCAAGCATTACGCGACATCCCCGAATTTCAAATATCTTTTTCTGAATGACGATTAAATCCATATTTACCAATGCAACAATAATCGTAAAAGTACTGTGCTTTATGGTGGAAAATCATCCAATAAATTATGGATTTTCTATTGGTAGCATGACGCAGGAATCACTCCTATTTAATGGCCTTTTTATTTTAAGCACCAGTAACGACCAAAGAAAAGGGCCGCTTCTCAGCAGCCCTTCCTTCATTCGTATATTCGTAAATATTCGTACTTAGTACTACTTAGCGAATTCGTACTTCGTATTTTCGTACCTGATTCGTACTTCGCTGAGATTACTTCGCGAACTCTTCCTCCTTCTTCGAAGCCATCAACAGATCATACTCTTCCTGTGAACCCACGATGATCTTCTCATAATCCCTCAAGCCTGTGCCTGCAGGAATCAAGTGACCAACGATTACGTTCTCCTTCAGTCCGAGCAATTCATCCACCTTGCCGTTTACAGCAGCTTCATTCAGCACCTTCGTTGTCTCCTGGAATGATGCCGCAGAGATCCAACTCTTGGTATGCAATGATGCCTGCGTGATACCCTGAAGCACCGGTGAAGATGTAGCAGGTGTTGCAGGACGCGCCTCAATCGGCTTGGCGTCTTTGCGCTTCAGCAAGCTATTCTCTTCGCGGAATTTACGGAGCGTAATGATCTGTCCCGGTTTCATTTCTGCTGAATCGCCCGGCTCAATCACAACCACCTTATCCATCATCTCATCGTTTTCTTTGATGAACTCAACGCGATCCACGTATTCTTTTTCAAGCAACATAGTATCGCCCGGATCTTCAATCATCACCTTGCGCATCATCTGACGAACAATAACCTCAAAGTGTTTATCGTTGATCTTCACACCCTGCAAACGATAGACTTCCTGTACTTCGTTGACAAGGTACTCCTGCACCATGCTTGGTCCTTTGATCGCAAGGATGTCATTCGGAGTGATAGCCCCATCGCTGAGTGCATCGCCTGCCTTAATAAAATCATTATCCTGAACGAGGATGTGTTTCGACAAAGCAACCTGATATTTCTTTGTTTCACCATCACGAGAAGTAACTATGATCTCTCTGTTACCGCGTTTGATGCCTCCGTAAGATACGATACCATCAATTTCAGAAACCACAGCAGGATTACTTGGATTACGTGCTTCAAACAACTCAGTAACGCGCGGCAAACCACCGGTGATGTCACCACTCTTGCCCGCCATACGAGGGATCTTTACAAGCACATCTCCTGCCTTGATCTTCTGTCCGATGTTCACCATGATGTGAGCACCTACAGGGATGTTATAACCCTTGATCATCTCCTTGGTTTCACCCATGATCTTGATCAAAGGATTCTTTGTCTTATCGCGTGTTTCGATAATCACCTTTTCCTTATAGCCCGTTTGGTCATCACTTTCTTCACGATATGTAACGCCTTCTTCAATACTGTCGAAAGCAATTTTACCTCCTACTTCAGAGAGGATTACCGCATTGTACGGATCCCAATCGCAGATCTGGTCGCCCTTCTCCACTTTTGAATGATTCTTTATATAAAGCTTGGAGCCATAAGGAATGTTTGATGTAGTCAGTACTGCCCCGGTATTCACATCACTGATGCGAACCTCCCCGGAACGGCCAATTACAACATCAAATTCCTTTGTTCCTTCCTTTGCCTTAACCGTCTTCAGATCTTCATATTCAACCTTGCCGGCAAACTTCGCCTTCAGGCCACTTTCAGTAACAGACTTACTCGCTGTACCACCCACGTGGAAAGTACGGAGTGTAAGCTGTGTACCAGGCTCACCGATACTCTGTGCAGCAATTACACCAACTGCTTCACCTCTCTCAACAAATCGTCCTGTAGCAAGATTTCTTCCATAGCATTTTGCGCAAACACCTTTCAATGATTCACAGGTAAGTACGGAACGTATCTCTACAGTTTCAATCGGAGAATTTTCTATCAGGTCAGCAACTTCTTCCTTGATCTCTTTTCCTGCTCCGATAATGAGCTTATTGGTTTGCGGATGGTAAATATCATGAACAGCTACCCGGCCCAGGATACGATCGTATAATGATTCAACTACGTCTTCGTTATTCTTTAGTGCTGTTTCAGCCAGACCCCGCAAAGTTCCACAATCTTCATCTGTAATGATCACGTCCTGAGAAACGTCAACCAAACGTCTTGTGAGGTATCCGGCATCAGCTGTTTTCAATGCAGTATCAGCAAGACCTTTACGTGCACCGTGTGTAGAAATGAAGTACTCGAGGATCGAAAGACCTTCCTTGAAATTAGACAAGATTGGGTTCTCGATAATTTCTCCTCCGCTGCTTCCGCTCTTTTGCGGTTTCGCCATCAGTCCGCGCATTCCTCCAAGCTGACGAATCTGCTCTTTAGATCCACGCGCACCGCTGTCAAGCATCATATAAATGGAATTGAATCCCTGCTTGTCAGTACTGATCTGCTTCATCAGCGTGTCTGTAATACGTGAGTTCGTGCGTGTCCAGATATCAATGATCTGATTGTAACGCTCATTATAGGTGATGAAACCCATATTGTAGTTACCCAGCACTTCCTCAACTTCCTTATTTGCTTTTTCAACAAGTTCTGCTTTAGCAGGAGGTACCTGAACGTCTTCAAGGTTGAATGACAGTCCGCCTTTGAAAGCCATGCTGAATCCAAGATCCTTAATATCATCAAGGAATTTTGCTGTCTTGGATGTGCCGCACTTTTTAAGCACCTCTCCAATGATGTCTCGGAGAGATTTCTTTGTCAGCAACTCATTGATGTATCCATTTTCTTTAGGTACTACCTGGTTAAAGAGTACGCGTCCAACAGTTGTCTCAATAATCTTGTTAACGAGCTTATCTTCTTCTACCGCATTATCGATCTTAACCTTTATCCATGCATGAAGATCAACACGGCCTTCGTTAAATGCGATCAACACTTCTTCAGGTGAATAGAATGTATAACCCTGTCCCTTCACCTTCACTTTACCTTCTGTCTTTCTTCCTTTGGTTGTATAGTAAAGACCAAGTACCATGTCCTGTGAAGGAACGGTAATAGGTGCGCCATTGGCAGGATTCAGAATGTTGTGTGATGCAAGCATCAGTGTTTGCGCTTCCAGCACTGCAGCATGTCCCAGCGGAACGTGTACTGCCATCTGGTCACCGTCAAAGTCAGCGTTGAAGGCTGTACAAACCAACGGATGCAACTGAATCGCTTTTCCTTCCACCAACTTTGGCTGGAATGCCTGAATACCTAATCTGTGGAGGGTCGGAGCACGATTGAGAAGAACAGGATGTCCTTTCAATACATTTTCCAAAATATCCCATACGATTGGATCCTTACGGTCAACAATTTTCTTTGCGCTCTTCACAGTCTTCACTACGCCGCGCTCAATCATCTTGCGGATGATAAACGGTTTGAAGAGTTCGGCAGCCATATCTTTCGGAAGTCCGCACTCATGCAATTTCAGATCAGGTCCAACGACAATGACGGAACGTGCAGAATAGTCCACCCGCTTACCGAGCAAATTCTGACGGAAGCGGCCTTGTTTTCCTTTCAATGAATCAGAAAGAGATTTCAACGCACGGTTGCTTTCTGTCTTCACTGCATTTACTTTTCTTGAATTATCAAAAAGTGAATCAACTGCTTCCTGCAACATACGCTTCTCGTTACGGAGAATTACATCAGGAGCTTTGATTTCCAAAAGGCGCTTCAAACGATTGTTACGGATGATCACGCGTCTGTAAAGGTCATTGAGATCGGAAGTTGCGAAACGACCGCCATCCAGAGGCACAAGCGGGCGTAGTTCAGGTGGAATTACTGGAACTACTTTCACGATCATCCACTCAGGACGATTCTCAATATTGAGATTTGCAGAACGGAATGCTTCAACAACACTGAGGCGTTTCAAAGCCTCATTCTTCCGCTGCTGTGATGTCTCATTATTTGCCTGATGACGCAGAGAGAATGAAAGTTCATCCAGTTTTAACCGTGCTAGTAAATTATAAAGCGCTTCTGCACCCATTTGTGCAATGAACTTATTCGGATCACTGTCATCCAAGTGTTGATTGTCTTTCGGAAGTGTATCAAGGATTTGTAAGTACTCATCTTCAGTTAAGAAGTCG
The DNA here is from genome assembly GCA_964356415.1 of uncultured Flavobacteriales bacterium. GTDB lineage: Bacteria > Bacteroidota > Bacteroidia > AKYH767-A > 2013-40CM-41-45 > JAPLDB01. The sequence goes on along the minus strand of CAYHHK010000066.1, from coordinate 12,062 downwards.
AGGTAGTTTACGCCATCTGCTACTTTAATACCTGCATTGATTACAACATAACGCTCATAATAAATAATCATGTCGAGCTTCTTGGTAGGAAGGCCTAACAGGTATCCGATCTTATTAGGCAGTGAACGGAAATACCAGATATGAGCAACAGGTACGGTGAGCTGGATATGGCCCATACGCTCTCTGCGCACTTTCTTTTCTGTTACTTCCACACCGCAACGATCGCACACAATTCCTTTGTATCGTATGCGTTTGTATTTTCCGCAATGACATTCCCAATCTTTCACCGGTCCGAAAATGCGCTCGCAGAATAATCCGTCGCGTTCCGGTTTATAGGTCCGGTAATTAATGGTTTCAGGTTTCAATACTTCACCGCTGCTTTGTTCCAGGATATGCTCCGGAGAAGCAAGCGAGATGATGATCTTCGTGAAGTTGGATTTGATTTTTATTTCTTTTCTGGTTGCCATTCTTCTTTAGTTAACTAAGTTAATTAAGTCAATTGAGTTAATTATGATTCGACTTAAATTGGTTGATTGTATTTACTAATTAACTTAATCAACCAATTAACTATTCTTAATCAAGTGTGATCTTCAATCCGAGTCCACGCAATTCATGCAACAATACGTTGAATGATTCCGGAATACCCGGTGTCGGCATCACATCACCTTTAACCATCGTCTCATAAGCTTTCGCTCTTCCGATTACGTCATCGGATTTAACAGTAAGGATTTCCTGGAGGATGTTTGCTGCACCGAATGCTTCGAGTGCCCATACTTCCATTTCTCCGAAACGCTGACCTCCGAATTGTGCTTTACCGCCAAGTGGCTGTTGCGTAATGAGCGAGTACGGTCCGATAGAACGTGCATGCATCTTGTCATCAACCATGTGACCTAGTTTCAGCATATAGATAACTCCTACTGTTGCTGGCTGATCAAACTGATCACCCGTTCCGCCATCGCGGAGATAGGTACTTCCGAATTTTGGAAGGCTTGCTTTGGTCACCCACTCGTCAATCTGCTCATAAGTTGCTCCGTCAAAAATCGGCGTAGCGAATTTTACTCCAAGTTTTAATCCTGCCCATCCAAGAATGGTCTCATAGATCTGACCAAGGTTCATACGGGAAGGTACACCCAGCGGATTGAGAACGATGTCAACCGGCGTTCCATCTTCAAGGTAAGGCATGTCTTCATCGCGAACAATTTTCGCAACGATACCTTTATTACCGTGACGTCCTGCCATCTTGTCTCCCACCTTCAGCTTACGCTTCTTCGCGATGTAAACCTTCGCAAGCTGCATAATTCCTGCAGGCAATTCATCTCCGACAGTAAGTGAAAACTTCCTGCGTTTATAGATACCTGTTACGTCATTAAACTTGATCGTATAGTTGTGAAGCAATTGCTTGATCTGATCATTCTTCTCTTTATCTGTGGTCCACTTGTTAGGATTCACAGTTTCATAATTCATATCAGCAAGCATCTTCTGCGTGAACTTCGCGCCTTTCGGAACGACCACTTCTTTGAAAATGTCTACTACTCCCTGTGAAGTTTTGCCACTTACAAGCACGAACAACTTATCAATCAGTTTTTCCTTGAGGTCATTGACAACTGCATTGTATTCCTTGTCAAGTTTTTCAACGAGGACTTTCTCATCGCTCTTTGCTGATTTATCCTTCATCAGGATACGGGAGAACAAACGCTTTTCAATAACCACTCCTCTTACAGATGGCGGAACCTTAAGCGATGCATCCTTCACATCACCGGCTTTGTCACCGAAGATTGCACGAAGGAGTTTTTCTTCCGGAGAAGGATCTGTTTCTCCCTTTGGCGTGATCTTTCCGATGAGGATATCTCCTTCAGAAACTTCTGCACCAATACGGATAATCCCATTTGCATCAAGGTCCTTTGTTGCATCTTCACTCACATTCGGAATGTCTGCTGTAAGTTCTTCCATACCACGTTTGGTATCACGAACTTCCAGAGAGTATTCATCAATGTGAATAGAGGTAAAAATGTCTTCACGCAATACACGCTCAGAGATTACGATGGCATCTTCAAAGTTGTAACCCTTCCATGGCATGAATGCCACTTTAAGGTTGCGACCAAGTGCCAATTCTCCGTCCTGTGTTGCGTATCCTTCAGAAAGCACCTGACCTTTCTTCACCTTTTGTCCTTTGCGGACAATTGGCTTCAGGTTGATACAGGTACTCTGGTTTGTTTTATGAAACTTTGTAAGCTTGTAGGTTTTTACATCATCTTCAAAGCTCACCAGTTTCTCATTTTCCTTACGGGAATAACGGATAGTGATTTCATTTGAATCAACATATTCAACTACGCCCTCACCCTCGGCATTGATTAACACCCGTGAGTCCTGAGCAATCCGTCCTTCAAGACCGGTTCCTACAATAGGTGCTTCTGCGCGAAGCAATGGAACAGCCTGGCGTTGCATGTTTGATCCCATGAGTGCGCGATTGGCGTCATCATGCTCAAGGAAAGGAATCATAGAAGCGGCAATCGAGGCAATCTGGTTAGGAGCAACGTCCATTAGATTGATCTTTTCAGGCTCGAGCAAAGGGAAATCACCAAGGTAACGAGCTTTTACTTTCGCATCCTTGAACTTTCCATGCTCATCAATATTGGCATTCGCCTGTGCAATTACCTTGTTGTCTTCTTCTTCAGCAGTGAGATAAATTACCGGTTTGTCCACATCTACCTTACCATTGGTAAGCGAACGATAAGGAGTCTCGATAAAGCCAAGGTTATTGATCTTGGCATATACGCACAGGGAAGAAATCAATCCGATATTCGGACCTTCCGGAGTTTCAATGGTGCAAAGGCGACCATAGTGTGTATAGTGAACGTCACGAACTTCGAACCCGGCACGCTCTCTGGAGAGACCACCTGGCCCGAGGGCAGACAACCTTCTTTTATGCGTTATCTCAGCCAGAGGATTGGTTTGATCCATGAACTGAGAAAGCTGATTAGTACCGAAGAAAGAGTTGATTACCGAAGAAAGTGTCTTCGCATTAATCAGATCAGCAGGTGTGAAAACTTCGTTGTCACGCACATTCATACGCTCACGGATGGTTCGCGCCATGCGGGCAAGACCCACTCCGAATTGTGTATACAATTGCTCGCCAACGGTACGCACACGTCTGTTAGACAAGTGATCAATATCATCCACTTCAGCTTTGGAATTCACCAACTGAATAAGGTTCTTAATGATCATAATGATATCTTCCTTGGTGAGAACGCGTGTATCTGAAGGGATCTGCAATCCCAGCTTCTTATTGATACGGTAGCGTCCTACATCACCAAGGTCATATCTCTTATCGGAGAAAAACAATTTGTCAATAATACCGCGGGCTGTTTCATAATCGGGTGGTTCCGCATTACGCAACTGGCGGTAGATATATTCAACAGCTTCCTTTTCTGAATTGGAAGTGTCTTTCTGCATGGTGTTATAGATAATCGCATAATCACCGGCATTTATTTCCGCTTTATGAAGAATGATTGCCTTTGTTCCGGCATCAAGAATAAGATCGATGTGATGATCTTCTAAGATCGTTTCACGTTCGATGATAACTTCATTCCGTTCGATAGAAACAACTTCACCTGTGTCTTCATCAACGAAATCCTCCACCCATGTTTTCAAAACACGCGCTGCAAGTTTTCTGCCAATGCTGGTTTTCAGTGAGGCCTTGCTGACTTTAATTTCATCAGCCAAACCGAAAATTTCAAGAATGTCCTTGTCGAACTGGTAACCGATTGCACGAAGCAAAGTGGTTACCGGGAACTTTTTCTTACGATCGATATAAGCGTACATGACACTGTTGATGTCAGTAGCAAATTCAATCCATGATCCCTTAAATGGAATCACACGGGCTGAATACAATTTTGTTCCGTTGGCATGACGACTTTGGCCAAAGAAAACGCCGGGTGAACGATGGAGCTGCGAAACGACTACGCGTTCAGCCCCATTAATCACGAAGGTTCCCTTAGGAGTCATGTACGGAATTGTACCCAGGTAAACGTCCTGCACAATGGTTTCGAAATCCTCGTGCTCGGGATCGGTACAATACAATTTCAATTTCGCCTTGAGCGGAACGCTGTGCGTTAGTCCGCGCTCGATACATTCATCGATCGAATATCGTGGCGGATCTATGAAATAATCGAGGAATTCAAGTACGAAGTTGTTGCGCGAATCCGTAATCGGGAAATTCTCGCTGAATACTTTGTACAAACCTTCGTTCTGGCGATTGTCAGACGTGGTTTCCAACTGGAAGAAATCCTGGAACGACTTCAACTGAATGTCGAGGAAGTCCGGATATTCAATTCCGTGTTTGCTGGTTGAGAAGTTAATTCTTTTTTGGCTGAGAGTTGCTGACACGTTGATCGGAATTTAAGTAATTGACTAAAACTGTATAAAGTTTAACGTTCAAAGTTTAAGGCTACAGTATCCTGCACCTTAAACTTTAAACCTAAACGCTACACCAGAATTCTCTAAAGAGAAACTGATGAACTCTTCAACAGAAGAAACAACTTACTTAACTTCAACTTCAGCGCCTGCTTCTTCTAATTGTTGCTTAATAGAATTTGCTTCTTCTTTAGTAACACCTTCTTTAACAGCCTTTGGTGCACCGTCAACCAGGTCTTTTGCTTCTTTCAAACCGAGACCCGTAAGTTCTTTCACAAGTTTTACGATCGCAAGTTTCGCACCGCCCGGAGCTTTCAGAATTACATCAAAAGATGTTTTCTCAGCAGCAGCAGCGCCTCCGCCGTCTCCGCCACCTACAGCTACAGCAACTGCAGCAGCAGCCGGCTCAATGCCGTATTCATCTTTTAAAATTTTTGCGAGTTCGTTTACTTCTTTCACTGTCAGGTTTACTAACTGATCAGCGAATGCTTTTAAATCTGCCATGATATTTGTTGTTTAAGGATTAAGAATTTAATTTTTATTTATTTTTGGAAAGGAAGCCGTAGTTGGATTGAAGTTTGTGGTTTGAAGTCTTTCTTTTTCAATCCCGATAGCTATCGGGATGCACATCTTCAAATTTTCAAATTATTACTCTGGACGTTCTGATAATGTTTTTACAATTCCTGCAAGTTTTCCGCCACTGCTTTGAAGTGCGCTGATAACATTGCGTGCAGGTGACTGTAGCAAGCCGATAATATCACCGATGAGTTCATTTCTGCTCTTCAATGCAGCAAGTGTATCCAGTTGATTGTCTCCGATGAATACCGACTGGTCGATAAATGCACCTTTGAGCAGTGGTTTGGTATTTCCGCCTTTGCGAAATTCCTTAATCAGTTTTGCCGGTGTATTTCCAGCTTCGCTGAACAGAATCGCACTCGTTCCTTTTAAAGAAACAAAGATGGGTTCATATGCTTCTTTATTGGTGCGCTCCATCGCTTTACGGATGAGCTTGTTTTTAGCAACCACCATCTTTACTCCTTTGTTGAAGCAAAGGCGTCTCAATTGACTTGTCTTCGCAACTGTGAGTGAGGACGTGTCCGTGATGTAAACAGTCGGGTACTTACCAAGCATCCCGGCCAGGTCATCAATGATTATATTTTTTTCTTCTTTTTTCATTGTCTTAGTTATTAATTAGTAAAAACAACAAGGTCAAATTTAACTGAGCTCCTTAGTGTCAACCTGAACTGAGGGACTCATAGTGCTTGAAATGTAAACGCTTCTCAGGTAAGTTCCCTTCGCTGAAGAAGGCTTTAATTTAACGATGCTATTGATCAGTTCCCGTGCATTCTCCTCCAGTTTCTTGGCATCGAAGGAAGCTTTACCAACTGAAGTATGAATGTGCGATTGCTTATCAACCTTGAAATCAATTTTACCGGCTTTCACTTCTTTAACAGCTTTGCCGATATCGTTTGTAACGGTTCCTGTCTTGGGATTAGGCATGAGATTTCTAGGTCCTAAAACTTTACCAAGGCGACCTACTTTTCCCATGGCAGCAGGCATGGTGATTACTACATCCACATCAACCCAGCCCTGCTCAATCTTTGCAATGTATTCGTCCATACCAACATAATCAGCGCCGGCATCCTTTGCTTCCTGTTCTTTATCAGGTGTGCAAAGCACGAGCACTTTTTTGGTCTTGCCGGTTCCATGTGGAAGCGTAACAATTCCGCGAACCATTTGGTTTGCTTTGCGCGGATCAACACCGAGAAATATGCTCAGGTCAACCGATGAATCAAATTTTGTTGTGGAAATTTCCTTAACCAGCTTGGTAGCTTCTGCTAATGAGTAGTGCTTGGTGCGATCTACTTTGGAGAGGGCTTGTTTCCTCTTCTTGGTGACTTTTGCCATTGTTATAAATTTATGAAGTCCTAACGGGGTTGAAGTTATCTTACCCTCCTTCTGTTAATGAACTAATATATATACCAGACTTGATGAAACGGGAGTTTGAATTACCGTTTCAATAATTCTATTCTCTTAAAAAGGCTTTTGGCCTTTTACTTCGATACCCATACTGCGTGCAGTACCTGCGACCATGCTCATTGCTGACTCAATGGTGAAGCAATTAAGATCGGGCATCTTTACTTCTGCAACCTGACGTACCTGTTCCCAGCTTACTGAACCAACTTTATTCCTGTTTGATTCTTTTGAACCGCTTTTGATTTTTGCAAAATCCAAAAGCTGAACTGCTGCCGGAGGAGTTTTAATAACGAACTCAAACGACTTATCAGTGTAAACTGTGATAATAACCGGCAATACTTTACCTGCATCCTGTTGGGTGCGTGCATTGAACTGCTTGCAGAACTCCATGATGTTGACACCTTTTGCACCGAGTGCCGGGCCAATCGGAGGAGCCGGGTTGGCTGCGCCGCCTTTGATTTGGAGTTTTATGAATGTTGCTATTTCCTTTGCCATTGCTTTTAATTTGAGGATTTGTGGATTTGAAGATTTGAGGATTGAAAAGAATTAGTTGGAAGCGACATTCATTTTCAAATTTTCAAATCGACTTATTTTCAAATCAGATTATTCTTTTTCTACCTGCATATAACTCAACTCAAGCGGTGTTTTACGACCGAAAATCTTTACCATAACCTTGAGTTTCTTCTTCTCTTCATTGATCTCTTCGATTACTCCCGTGAAGCTGTTGAATGGTCCGTCAATTACTTTTACTGATTCACCCACCACATAAGGAACATTCATCACTGCTTCGCTGTCGGCAGCCTCATCCATCTTACCCATGATGCGGTTGATCTCGCTCTGACGGAGAGGGGCAGGAGCTTCACCCTTTGGTCCGAGAAAATTAATCACACCGGAAATGTTTTGAATGATGTGAGGAATTTCTCCTGTGAGGACAGCTTCAATGAAAACATAACCGGGGAGCATCTGGCGCTCCTTACTGGCTTTTTTTCCGTTGCGTATCTGGTAAACCTTTTCTGTAGGAACAAGAACCTGCTTGACATAGTCACCCATCTTCAGACGACTGATTTCTGACTCAATATATTGCTTCACCTTCTTCTCCTTACCGCTGATGGCACGAATAACGTACCATTTCAGGGTGAGGTCAGGTTTAACAATTTCTTTTTTTACAGGTGCTTTTACCATATCCGTTATCCGACCATTTTATAAAACAGATTCATCAGGCTTTGGATTCCAAAATCCATGACGAATATTATTAATGCAATGATGAGCGATGCGATCATCACTACAACTACACTGTCCTGAAGCTCACTCCAGGTAGGCCAGGAAACTTTCTCGACCAGTTCAATGTAGCTTTCTTTTATGTAAGCGGTTACTTTGCTCATTGTTGTTTTATAGCTATTTGTTATCCGTTAAATGTTATTCGGAAAACATTCTATGTTAAATTCTATTTCGATTAACTGATAACGAATAACCATTAACTTATTTTCTTTCAAACGGGTGGAGAGTCCCGATAGCTTTCGGGATGAACTCCCTGACAACTATCAATTTTCCACTTTCTATTCTATCGCACGGGTGGAGAGACTCGAACTCCCAGCCAACGGTTTTGGAGACCGCTACTCTACCAATTGAGCTACACCCGTGTATTTCGCTCTGCTCAACTTTGAACTCCTCGCCAATCTCGCCTTAGGCGAGACTACTCTACCTCCCGATAGTTATCGGGATGAGCTACACCCGTATTCCAATTGGCAGTAAGCGGTAAGCAGTTGGCAACCTGCACACACTGTCTGCATACTGCCTCCCGATAGCTATCGGGATGCCTGTTGCCAATTTATTTTACAACCTCAATCACCTGTCCTGCACCAACGGTCCGTCCACCTTCGCGGATAGCGAAGCGAAGACCTTTGTCCATTGCAACGGGCTGAATCAATTCAACATTGATTGTTACGTTGTCACCAGGCATAACCATTTCGCGACCTTCCGGTAAAGTAATTTCGCCTGTTACGTCAGTGGTACGGAGATAAAACTGAGGACGATATTTGTTATGGAAAGGAGTGTGGCGACCACCTTCTTCCTTCTTCAATACATAAATTTCAGCTTTGAAAACGGTGTGTGGGGTAATAGAACCTGGTTTTGCAACCACCATTCCTCTGCGGATCTGATCTTTTTCAATACCGCGGAGAAGAAGTCCTACGTTATCACCTGCTTCACCTCTGTCAAGGATCTTACGGAACATTTCCACTCCAGTAACCGTTGATTTCATTGATAACTCCTGCATGCCGATGATGTCTACTTCTTCACCTGAGTTAATTACACCACGCTCGATACGACCTGTTGCAACTGTTCCACGACCAGTGATCGAGAATACGTCTTCCACAGGCATAAGGAATGGCTTGTCAATTTCCCGTGGAGGAACCGGAATAAAAGTATCAACTGCATCCATCAATTGCATGATTGCAGGAACCCATTTCGGATCTTTATTTAATCCACCCAAAGCAGAACCACGGATAATCGGAGTATTTGCACCATCAAACTGATAGAAAGTGAGCAGGTCACGAATTTCCATCTCAACGAGGTCAAGCAATTCAGGATCATCAACCATGTCGGCCTTGTTCATGAACACAACGATCTTTGGCACACCTACCTGACGGGCCAAGAGGATATGCTCACGTGTTTGTGGCATCGGTCCATCAGTTGCAGCAACAACGAGAATTGCACCATCCATCTGGGCAGCACCCGTAACCATGTTTTTTACATAGTCAGCGTGTCCCGGACAGTCAACGTGTGCATAGTGACGTTTATCAGTCTGGTACTCTACGTGTGCTGTATTAATTGTTATACCTCGTGCCTTTTCCTCAGGCGCGTTATCAATTGAATCGAATGACCGAACTTCAGCAAATCCTTTTTCAGCAAGTACTGAAGTGATTGCAGCAGTAAGGGTTGTTTTACCGTGGTCAACGTGACCGATAGTACCAATATTTACATGCGGTTTGGTACGTTCGAATTTTTCTTTTGCCATTTTATTTAATGATTAAATGTAGTTAAACGATTGATTTTATTTAGATTTTAAGGAAGCCGATTCGATTTAAAACTCAGCACAATAATTAACAATTTCTACCTATTTTCAATTTCTTCTATTCAGAGCCAATGACCAGGATCGAACTGGTGACCTCATCCCTACCAAGGATGTACTCTACCAACTGAGCTACATTGGCTTGGTTAATGTGATCAGTTAACCGTTACTCGTTAATCCGACGTGTATAATATCGGCTAATTAATAACGCATAACCTTTTTATCGAGCGGAAGACGGGGCTCGAACCCGCCACCTATAGCTTGGAAGGCTATCGCTCTACCAAATGAGCTACTTCCGCTTTAAGCCACCGAAGTGGTGATAATAACTATTCTCAAAGAACATTTTTCTTATACATCCATCGCCAAAACTCCGGATGATACTGTGAGCTACTTCCGCTTTGTTATTCATTCCGAAAATCCCGGAAATCTTTTTCTGTCAACTGTGACCATGTGGGGCGAGGAGGATTCGAACCTCCGTAGGCGTAAGCCAGCAGATTTACAGTCTGCCCCATTTGGCCACTCTGGTATCGCCCCTTCCAATTCCTACTGTTATTCAAAGAACCTTAATCACCTTCGTTTTACCTCTGGTTATTAAGAATCACCTTCGCCAAGGCTATAGTGACTGCGAGCCGATGGAGGGATTCGAACCCCCGACCTACTGATTACAAATCAGTAGCTCTGACCAACTGAGCTACATCGGCTAATTACTCTATGTGCCAATATTTCTAAATTCAGCAGGATTCAATAAATCCACCTGCTAAACTGCTGGTCATCGGCATTTTCATTATATTTTCGAGGAAAATACACCCCCATTTTTTTGGGGACGCAAATGTAAACAACAATATTTACTATGCAAATATTCGTTGATAATTTTTATAACCGAAAAAATACTGTCCGTTCTTCTAAAAACTTTGAATCACGGAGAAAAATTGCAAATTTTATGCAATAACCCGGGCGAGTGGGTAACGTTTTTTCCACATTTTAAAAGCGCTCATGCTATGCACGATCATCATTGTTTTATGATCAAGCTGAACTTTAATGCGTGTACTTGCATCATGTTCGCCCTTTACTTTCTTTCTGCGGCTGCGGTCTCTTCTTCTGTCTAATCTTTTAATCATACTCATAATCATAATTCGGGACAAATAAGGTTATTAAATTGGTACGGGAGGTCAAATTTCAATTACCGTACCATTAAGTTATCAAACGCAATTGTCAATATATTCTTTGAATTCAACCTGAAAATTAACCCCTATTTAACGTTTTAGGAATTCTTTTCCGTTAATCAACAACTATGGCTGACAAAATGTTCCGAAATGTGGGACAACAGTAAACAAAAAATATCTCCCGCAAAAAAAATTTTTGTGAACACGAGTATGAAAAATAGCGAGAAAGGACAAAATAATCGCCTATTCGATCAAAAAATGAAACTATTCGACTTTTTCAGGGATTTAATTTTATAACAAGATCTACCAGCCTGTTACTATAGCCAATCTCATTATCATACCAGCCAACCACTTTTACCATACCACCAAGAACGGAAGTCAATAATGAGTCAAAAATGCAGGAATGGGGATTGTCCACAATATCGATTGAAACGATAGGATCATTGACAAATTCAATAATTTCTCGCAATTCAGCTGATTCTGAAGCTTTTTGAAAGGCTGCATTTATTTCTTCAGGGGAAGGGTGTTTTTTCAGGATGCACGTAATATCCGTCAATGACCCGTTTGGAACAGGCACACGAACCCCGGCCCCACCCAGTTTTCCCTTTAGATGGGGCAATACCTCAGCAAGCGCTTTGGCAGCTCCGGTAGTGGTGGGGATAATACTGACAGCAGCTGCCCTTGCCCTTCTAAGGTCTTTATGCGGAGCATCATGAATGTTCTGGTCCCCGGTATACGAATGCACAGTGGTTACAAAGGCAGATTCAATTCCCCAGTTGTCGTCAAGGATCTTGAGCATGGGTGCTGCGTTGTTGGTTGTGCAGGAGGCATTGGAAATGATCTTTTCTTCGCCGGTTATGGTATGGTCGTTTACACCAATAACGATTGTCTTCATGTCATCCTTACCTTTGGATGGGGATGAGAGGAGCACTTTTTTTGCTCCGGCATCAATATGTGCCTGTGCACTGGTAGCATCGGTAAACTTTCCGGTACACTCAATCACTATATCGATATCCATGGCCTTCCAAGGGAGCTCTGCAGGATTTTTCTGTGCAGTAACCCTTATTTGCCTGCCGTTGATTTTAAGAAAATCTGCATCAGATGTAACTGTCCCGTCAAAAGCACGGTGAACTGAGTCGTATTTAAAAAGATAGGCGAGTGTTTTTGTATCAGTAAGGTCATTGATGGCAACCAGTTCAATGTTTTCTCTTTGCAGGAGTACTCGTGTGGTCATTCTGCCGATACGGCCGAAACCATTTATTGCAACGCGGATTTTTTTCATAGGCACAAAGGTACGTGTTGTGCGAATAACGAATGAATGCGAATTTGCGAATGAATTATCTCAACGAAGTACGAATGAGAATACGAATTTACGAATAAAGAAAAGCTCTACTCTTTCACAATTCTCCCTCTGAAAACATTTTCTTTTTCATCGGTGA
>CAYHHK010000065.1:0-21920 GCA_964356415.1 uncultured Flavobacteriales bacterium | reverse complement strand
CTTGATTCCCATTTTATGCTCTTCCGGATTGAGTGTGATTCCCGAAAATGTTTTCTCAACAATAAATGCGCTGAGGTTTTCGTCGCTGCCAATTTTTGCGAACACGATGAAGAGATCAGCAAAGCCACCATTGGTGATCCACATCTTCTGACCATTCAGCAAATAATATTTTCCATCTGGAGTAAGCACTGCCTTTGTCTTTGCTGAGTTAGCATCAGATCCGGAGCCCGGTTCTGTAAGGCAGTAAGCACTTTTCCATTCCCCTGTAGCAAGTTTCGGAATGTATTTTTTCTTTTGGTCTTCTGTGCCATAATATAAAATGGGCAAGGTTCCGATACCCGTATGTGCTGCATAGGCAACAGAGAAAGAATATCCGGCACCGAGGGCATCCGTTACCAGCATGCCTGTGGTAAAATCTTTTCCAAGACCGCCGTATTCCTCAGGGATAGAAATTCCAAGTAAGCCCAGTTCGCCGACTTTATCGAGCAGCGATTGCATCAAGCCTTCTTCCTGGGCATCAATGCGGTCAATTTTCGGATACACTTCCTGCTCGAGGAAATCATGGCAGGCCTGCACCATCATCTGCTGCTCTTCGTTGCGCTCATCGGGAATATAAATATCCTGAGCCCTGGTTTCCTTGATTAAAAATTCGCCCCCTTTTGTTTGATTTCCTGTGGTCGTTTCTGACATTTTCTGAAGTTTAACTTGATAAATCTTTTCTAACGAAAATTGTTCAAATTGGTTATACCGATACGGTATCTGTAATAGTCCAATGCGCCTTGCGGCTTTTGAACTATAACAGCTACTCTATCGGCATTATACCAGAAACATTATTGGATTAATTTGAACTGAGTAATGGTATTATAAAAAAAATGACGGGTTTGAGCCCGCCATTTCTTATGAAAATCGTATTTGATTATGTCCGGTTACCGGCTTTCTGATCTTACAAAAGTGGCATTTGAAATTCCTGAATCAGTGGTTCCTCTCACGGAATAAACACCGGGTTTAAAGTCTGATATGTCAATTGTTACAGATTGAGATCTCATTGTCAGGTTTTGCTGCGTCAGCGTGAGTACATTTTCGCCTAAAACATTGAATATCTGAACACCTGTGAATGTGCCTTGCCCTATTCCAATTGTCAGTTTCTCTGCGGCCGGATTCGGATATAAAAACAATGAACCTTGTGCAGCAGTTAACGAATGCTCATTGACTCCTGTCCATACCTGAGGGCCAAGACAAAGCCATTCATTCTGAGTTCCAAAGACACCGTTTCCATTGTAACCGGCAACACAAGCCATCCACAAAGTATCATTGGCTATCACACCACAAAGGTTGCTGATGTTGCTGACTCCGGTGGTCTTTGTTGAACCGATCAGCCACTGGTTTGCATTGATGTCATAACCCCAGGTATCAGCAAGGCCTTCCTGTCCGGCACCTGTAGGATCTCCACCGGTGAAAATTACCAGAGGGCGCAGATCCATAAAAACACTTCCTGCACCAAGTCTTGAAGCCCGCCCTGCAGGATAGTCTGGCAATGCAGTCCAGGTAATGTTTAGAGGATTTAGTGCATCAATGGCTCCAATATATGCTTCGGAAATCGGCGCCTGCAATGCCTGGGAGTAACCACCTACGACAACAATTTTGTCCATATTGATTGCTCCCCGTAATGCATCCACAGGAGTTCCCGGTTTAATAGAAGCAGAACTCCATGTATCATTTGCAACATCATATACCTGAACGATATCCTGGTCATTGGTGCCATCAAAACCACCAATAAAATAGATCAATGAATCTCTATAAACACCTGATGCATAATCGCCTACAGGGATTGGCATTGGCGCCATTACAGTCCATAATGAAGTTGAGATATCATAAACATAAGTATTAGGATCCGGAGTAAAACCGGAACTGTATCCACCTGCACAAACGATCTTATATCCAACGGTATTTGCACTGAACTGATATTTCCCTGTTGGCATATCGGGTGAAGGGCTCCATGCATTTGAAACCGTTGAATATTCCTGCATTGCAGTTGCGATCACACCTGCAACAGCACCACCTACAGAATAAAGTTTTCCAGGAGAAGTGGAAGTCCAACCGTCCAGATAAAAGGCGCCTGCCAATCCAAAAGTGCCTGTTGCAATTTGTGCTTTATCATACCAACCACAGTTCGTGAAAGCTTCAAATACATCGACACTCTTATATAAAGTATCGTTGTTGTGATCGGAGTCAGTGCCTAAAGATGTATAAACATTGATCGTATAACTTCCTGTAGCAGCCGGAGTCCACGGATCAAAATCAACCTGTATGGTATTGTAAAATGCGAGATTTGAAATTGATTTTGTTGATGAATAACCTCCTGATATAGTCATCGTTACATTGAATGATTGAACATTTAGTCCATTATTGATAATGGTTGCTTTTGGCGTTTGGGTAATGAGTCCGGTGCTTGTAGCCACATCAATACTTTGTGATGCAACATCATTTAATGCAACCGTAATTGGCGAACTCCACTTGAACATTGGAGCACCCATTTCATTTGAACCGGTCCATCCGATCGAATCATTTACAAACTGAATATCGGTGTGAATCAGGTTGTCGACAGGAATCCAAGCATTGCCATCATTCGGGCTGAAAGTAGTACCATCAACTGTGCCGGCAAACGGTGTAGAGATAAAATATGTTGAATCTGTTCCCGGCACGTAGCAAAGTCCGCCTTTCAAAGTCATCCCTGCGGTGTTAGTTCCAACGAGGGACCATGTAACACCACCGTCAGTTGTTCTTGCAACATCCGGTGAACCAGTAGCGCCTCCGCTAACGCACAATCCGTTATTGGCATCGCGGAAGGCGATGGCGCCGATAAAATCAGCGAATGGTGTTTGTGCAACTATCCAGTTATACCCTTTATCGGTAGTTTTAAAAATGCGGCCGAAGTTTGTTCCGAACCAAAGGGTGCTTCCATGGTCAGCAGTAAACACATCAGTAATTGCGAACTCACCATTTAACTGCGGAGGAATTTCAGCTGAGTTAGTTCTGATCCATGTTGTACCGCCGTCAATGGTTGTATATATTTCAAAATATCCACCGGTAGGATCGCCCAGACAAATACCATTGTTTGCATCCCAGAAATAAACGAAGTCAGGGAAATTTCCTGTAGCAGTAAAAAGTGCTGTTGTCTGCTGATACCAGGTAGTACCGCCATCATCAGTACGCATAATGGCTCCTGTTCCGGGACCACCTGTTCCGCTGAACATTGCTGCCCATGCAGTATCGGCATTGAGGGCAAAAATACTTGCAGGGCAACGGCCGGCGCAATTGGTGATGTTACCACCGATCCAGTTTATTCCGCCATCAATTGTACGTGTATATTCCTGCACAGGGTTCAGGTTATTGGCAGGATCAGAAACGATTCCCCAACATATATCCGGATCAACGGCGCAGATAAACTGCGCGTAAAAACCTGCAGAGATATTTGAGTTTTGTAATACCCATTGGGCATTAATCCTGGAAGCAGAAAACAGAATTGCAATAACTAGTAAGATTTTTTTCATAGCTGAGTTGAGGTGTTAGAGTTTGCAGGAACAAGGTAGAGGTTTTTTTGCGAATACAAAGAAAATAGTAACATCCGTCTAGAAGAAGCAGCCGTCATTGGGTCATTGAACGAACAGCCGTCATTGGGTCAATGGGTCATTGGGGAACTAGTTCAATTGTTCATTTGGAATTAAATTCATTGGTAATTGTGAAATGTCATTGTGCATTGTGCATTCCGTATTGTGAATTGTGAATTGTTGTTTCGCTTCTTCATCACATTTTCCTTTCCTTTGCTCAAACCAAAAACATTTAACATGCCAACAAAACCATCTGTCAAATATGCCCTAATTGCGCTGGCCATTTCCACTGTCTGGATCATGATTGAACATTTTATGGGCTGGAATTCCACCCGTCATGACATTGGCCAATACACGAGGATGTTACCAATGGTATTGTTCTGGGTGCTGATTTTTGTAACGGTGAATCAATCACGCGGACAAAGAGATACCTATTCTTTTAATGAGGGTCTTCGGGATGGCATGTTGATGTCGTTACTTTATTGCGCCGGTTTTACAATCGTTATCTACCTGTATCAGAAATTTATCAATCCTGAGTTTTTTGAAACCCTGAAAGTTTATACTATCGACCAACTAAAGGCCAGAAATGCAACTGATGCAGAAATAGAGAAGTCCATAAAAGACATGGAAATGAGTTTTAGCGGATCACTAGTATCGTTCTTCATCCTGTTTGTTTTTTCATTCGGATGGGGATTGATATTGTCGGCGATAGCGGCGAGGGTGTATAGGAAGAAGTAAGGGCCTCTCCCCCGGGCACCTCTCCCTGGGAGAGGTGAGGAAATTTGTAGGTGCAACAGGTTTCGTTAAATAATTAAGACAAAAGAAATATCAGATTCAGGAGAAAGTAATAAAGATGCAACAGTTTTCAAATAATGGTGACACAATTGTAGCTCCGGCGACTGCGGCAGGGGAAGGGGGCCTCTCCCCCGGGCCCCTCTCCGAAGGAGAGGGGAGGGAATTTGTAGATGCAACAGGTTTCGTTAAATAATTAAGACAAAAGAAATATCAGATTCAGGAGAAAGTAATAAAGATGCAACAGTTTTCAAATAATGGTGACACAATTGTAGCTCCGGCGACTGCGGCAGGGGCAGGAGCCATTGCAGTGATTAGAATATCTGGATCGAAGGCTTTTGAAATTATTGATGGCGTTTTTGTCGCGAAGGGGAAAAGTAAAAAGAAAATCGCTGAGCAGGATTCGCATACCATTCATTTCGGGTGGATAAAAGACGGGGAGCATACGATTGATGAGGTACTGGTTTCAGTCTTTAAAAATCCGCATTCATATACAGGAGAGGATGTTGTTGAAATATCTTGTCATGGATCTGTTTTCATTCAACAACAAATCCTGCAGCTGCTCAACAGACATGGGGCGAGGAATGCGCAACCGGGAGAGTTTACGTTGCGTGCATTTTTGAATGGCAAGATGGATTTATCGCAGGCAGAGGCAGTCGCTGACCTGATCGCATCGGATTCTTCAGCATCGCATGATCTTGCTTTGAAACAGATGCGCGGAGGATATTCTTCTGTGATGAAACAGTTACGTGAGCAGCTAATCAATTTTGCCTCGCTGATAGAACTGGAGCTTGATTTCAGCGAAGAGGACGTAGAATTTGCGGACCGCAAAGCGCTGGCGGTTCTAATCTCAGATATCAATTCTCACATAACAAATCTTATTTCGTCCTTCGAAATGGGAAATGTGATCAAACATGGAATTCCCGTTGTGATTGCCGGCAGGCCGAATGTAGGGAAGTCGACGTTACTGAATGCATTGCTGAATGATGAGCGCGCCATTGTCAGTCACATTGCAGGAACAACACGTGATACCATTGAAGAAGAAATTGTTTTATCAGGAATAAAGTTCAGGTTTATAGACACTGCCGGAATAAGGGAAACCGGTGATGCCATTGAAAGCATTGGCGTAAGCCGCACGATGGAAAAGATCAGTCAGAGTCCTGTGCTGATTTATTTGTTTGATGTGAATGAATCCACGCCTGCATCGTTGAAAAATGAACTGGAGGAATTGAAAAAGAATATTGATTCCACCGGGTATAAGATCATATTGGCAGGGAATAAGATTGACATGAAAGACCGGGAAAAACTAAAAAAAGAATATGAAGGTTTGGGGGATGTCATTTTCATTTCCGCCAAAGAAAAAATCAACCTCGCCCTCCTCTCCCATAAGCTGCTTGACGAAATCAATCTCTCCCATACAAAGCCTGACAATGCCATCGTCACCAATGCGCGGCATGTGGAGGCATTGCAGCACACCAATGAATCCCTGCAACTTGTGCTCGAAGGGCTGAACAAAAAACTCTCCGGGGATTTAATTGCTCCTGAAATAAGGAATGCGCTGTATCATTTGGGATTGATTACAGGTGAAGTGACTAATGATATGCTGCTGGCGAATATTTTTGGGAAGTTTTGTATCGGAAAGTAATTCAACCATTCAAATCCCTCACCTCTTCACAAACCGCTCCCTGAAAACGACATCGGGAGTTACAATTTCAACAAGATAAAGTCCCGGTTCCAGGGATGCTACATCAATTTCAGTCCTTTGAGTTTGTCCCGGGGTAATTTGTGACTGGTCATACTCAATTGCATTTTCCCCAAGCATAGTGAAAACAGAAATGAAAAGGATCTGGCCTCCGCTTGATCTTGATCCCGAAGTACGAAGAGCGTTGATCACTAATTTCTCATTCACCGGATTCGGAGAAAGCGTAAAAGTATTTTTGTTTTCATCGCACTTCACGGCAAGTGTACTGCTGTATGTAAAAGCTCCATCTATATCCACCTGCTTGAGACGGTAGTAAAGGGTTCCGCTGCAAATTCCTTCGTCAACATAACTGTATGAAAGAACCTGGCCGGAAACTCCCGAACCATAACCATTAATTTTTACAACCGGGGTAAATATCTCATGGTCGTAGCTTCTCTCCAGCATAAAATAGTCATTGTTAATTTCTGTCGCCGTGGACCACTTACAAATTACATCATCTCCTTCATCCTCTGCATCAAAATAAAGCAACTCAATTGGCAATGGGTTTTGTGATTGCACAGTGGCGAAGTCGGAGAAGCCCGTCATGTTATCGCGCCGCGTTTGCGCTGCAGTACTTGCAATAAAACATGCTCCGGACAAAGCAAAAGTTCCGGTTCCCGAAGGCGCTTTCACTGCTGTCCATCCCATTCCGGTATTGTTGTTCATCCCGGAATTATAAAGCGAGATCCTGTATGTTCCTGATGCAACACCTCCGGCATTGATACGCCAGTATCCATGATTGAAAGTAGGAAGTGCATTGTAAGTGGCGGTTACACATTCGCTTGCTGCAGGGCCATTACCGGGGAAAGCCACACCTCCGAGTGTCCATCTGTAAAACGTTGCAAGGAGGTTAAATGCAGCGGTAGGGGCAGTTGTAAAAGTGATGTTCGCACGTTCATATCCGACAATTCCGGGAGCGAGAACAGAAGTACCATCGCCGACAGGGAAATCATATGAACTGGCTGATGCGCCAATTGCACGCCGCAGGTTTCCTTCGACATAACTGTTCACATTTCCCGGCGAGCATGCCAGACTAACTGGGTTGGTGATATTTACTTCGCGGGCTGCGGCAGCAGTCGTAATGATTCTTCCGTTAGTAAGCGTAAGCATCCCGCTTGTACCCAAAATCATGTCGCTGAATGCGCCTGCATTGAGTCGTACTGAAGAATTAACCACGTGGTTTATCGCCACGTTGTTAAGCGTTAAAGCAGTTCCATCGTTCCTGAATAATTGATTCAGTGCACCTGAATTACGGGATGTAAAAGTAAGTGTGCTCCCTCCTACTCCGGCTCCAACACCTGTGAAACTTGTGGATCCATTGTAATTGTAAAAATTACCACCGACCTCGGTATTCTTTGCATTGTTATTTACAATTCCGCTGTAGATTGAATCATTCCCAAGTATGAAAATATTTGTATTCAATGTGATTGATGAACCTGCCGATTTTGCAAACTCTACATTGTAAAATGAATTTCCGGTTGGGGCAAAGGTGCCACTTATGGATGTATTAGTATTACCGGTGAATCGCACAGTACTTGTAGGCTGGCAAATCAAAGTTCCGTTATTTGTAAAATTACCACAGATTGTAAGCGTCCGTGTTGCATTAATAGTAAGTGTTGCTCCGGCATTGATGGTAAGGTCTTTCACACTGACGTTTGCATTGATAATGGGTTGTACACCACCCGGAGAAATAAATGCTGCAATCGGATGGGTGCTGCAATCGGGAATAAAGCAATTTGGGACCCAAGCCTGTGCATTTGTAACCCCATCCCATATTGCGCTCGGCACAGGCACCTGATTCACCCAGGTTGCCGAAGGAGCAGAGTTGCTGATGGCCGTGCCCATCCAATTCAACGTATATCCGCTTTCGAATAAATTAAATGCATGGTTGTAGCTGAGAAGGAATGTTACTTTAACATTCGCGGGAATAAAAACAGCGGGACTATTTCCGTGGCAGCAAAAAGTATTTGAAGTGGTGCTGAGAACTGATGGTCCGGTAGTAGGAGGAATATTTATTGTTCCAGCAGTTGAGTTGCAACCCGTAGGAGAATACAGGGAAGCATTGCATACCACCAAAGGAAATGCCGCCTCGTTCGTAAGCTGGCTGCAATAATTAGCGACGGTTGGAAATACATGATTGGGATTGTTATTCCACACAGTGTCTATTGCCCATAGCAACCAATCGTGGTTTATAACATTGTTAGGAGTAAAACCGAACTGCAAAGTTTGTCCTGCTGCGCCACCATCAACTGTAAAGGTGTACCATACTCCTCTTCTTTCTCCCCATAACATACAAGTGTTGGAGCTTCCCTGAGGCACATCACAAATATTTCCTTCACCCACCCACCCCGGGTTGGCGACTGAGATAGTAGCATTATTGCACAGCGCAATTGGAACAACGCAATCCTGAGCATAAGAAGGTGGATAAGGTAATGCTGCATCATTTACAAGGATCGTAAATGTTCCTGTTCCCGCAGCTCTTCCGTCAACACTGATGTAATATGTATTTCCAATTGTAAGTCCTGTAGCAATGATCCGTGAATTCCGATCCAGTGCCCCGTTGCACCATGAAAAATTATCATTGCAATATCTTTCAGTCATGACCGAACCACATGGGCCATCGTAAAGCACAATATGGGAATTGAACAATGACAATAACTGCGTTTTGATATTCATGGCGGTATTCGTTGCGACAAATTTGTACCACACCGTATTCATTGTGTTACCGGGTCGCCAGCAAACCGGTCCGCCCAAAGCTGCATTCGGCTCACCGGTTCCTGTTGAGCAGGAATTATCACCAAATGTAGGCTGCCCGGGAGTGAGCAGAATCGCATTGATGCATAAATCATTCGGAGGTGTGCATCCATAACGAATGCAGATATTGAAGCCGCCCGGAGGAGTTCCGTCATTTGAAAAAATTCTGATGTAATAAACAGTACCGATGGACGGAGGCGATACTGCCAGCGATGGCATGAGACCGTTGGTATTGTCATCGCAGGCAACGAGTGTAAATCCTGCACATGTTCCGGTGTAAACAGCCATTGCAAGATCCTGGGCAGGATTTACCAATGAAGGATTCACAACAATCTGATGCGGTTGCACGCTTGGTGCTGTAAATGTGAACCATACGTCGGGTGTTATACCGGCAGTGAATATTCCGCAGCCGGGATTAGGCGTAACGATGGTATCAGGAAGTGACGGTGTAGCACAGTTATTATTAAATGTCACGACTCCTGTGCAGGGAGGCGACCCAACGGCAGGCGCTATCAATCCGGGTGCAGAACACAAATCATATGTTGGCGGAGACCCTGCAGCTGATACGGTTAAATCAAAACCGGTTAAGCAGGTACTTGTAGTAAGGGAGTCATAATCAATAACAAAATAATAGGTGAAACCTGCAGAAAGCGTGAGGCTGTTAAATGTAAGCGGGCTTCCACCGGTTGAAGTGATAGAAGCCAAACATGCTCCGGAAGTAGGGCATCCCCTGTAAATATATAAGCCGGGGTTTGAATTCAGGGGTGTGTTATTCAAAGAAACGTTGATGCATCCGGACGCCGGAGGTGTGTAGCTGAAAACATAATCCTCACCTGTCTGCAATATCGTATGGCAGGCAGCATTGGCGCTATCGTAGTCATTGATAAAACCGCAGGTTGACAAAAGTGCAGGAGAATTATATGGCAATCCACAGGAGGTAATGTCAGTTGCGTAAGCACAATTTCTACCAGTTGGGCGGATGTTGAAACGAAAATAGCTGCTGAGTGAATTATCTGTTTTAACCCGAACCCAATATTGCTGTGCAGTACACGGTTGATTCAGAAGGTTGAGGTAAGATGTTGCATTTGTTCCGGGCGGACCTGTACTGTTTTCATCGCATGCTATGGCAGCTCCTCCGCATGAAGTAAAAACTTCCAAACCCATTGCATAGTTTGTTCCTCTGCAATCAAGGGAGTCGCTAAACAATTCGAAGCCTGTGATACCGACCGGTTTTGTAAACGTGAACCAGACATCTACAAAGCTTGCAGCAGCATTCCAGCATGATGCAGCAGGAAGTGATGTTGGTTTTGCCTGCAATGTTGTAGCAAGGGTTTGAATGACAGGAAGGCTCGGATTAAAAGCAAGGTTTTGCGCTGAGGCACAGCTGTCGTTTAGATGGGCTAAGGGAACAAATCTCTGGTAAAGTGTTGCCGGAGGTTTTGAGGGCAGCGTATTCACTTCTATGGTTTTTGTTGGTGCTCCACCGGGATTGAAAAAGTTAAAATAGTCGCCGGCACAAAACCCACCTAAACCAATTGAAGCGCCGCCAGATCCCGGATTGTAATTGGTGAACCCGGCTCCATTGAGATTATAGCGGAAATCGATATAGCTTGGCTGCGTAGTATGTGTTCTTTCATAAATACGTAGCTGGAAACTGATTGCCCAAATTGCTGCGTTATGATCCCACAGCATCTGAAGCCATTCTATCGTCAGGAATTCGTTTGTGCCGGACCCACTGAATCTGTAGTTTACATTACCAGCAGGCCCTGTTTTCAGATCATCCCAAAAGGGGGCAATGATTCCGTAAGGATTGGAAGCAAGACTATTGGCAGGGATTGAATTTCCCGGGGCGAGAAAAGAAATAAAACCGTTGGAAGAAATCCACAGACCCGTTGCACTTGTAAATGGAATTCCGGCATAATCAAATCCTGTCCAGGTCGCAGGAAATGAAGCCCCGGAAATATTCACCAGTTGGTCGTCGGTTCCACCGTTGATGATCATTACAGGCAGTGTATTTGCAACCCAACTGTTTGATCCGGTTGAGTACTGGTAATTGATACCCGTGCTTTGACCTTGTGTACATAATGAGTACATCACCAATGCAGCAACTAATATCGCTGAATAGAGTTTTCTCATTGTGTTGTTACGGCTTCGCGAAAAAAAAATAATTTATAAATAATCCTGACGAATATAGACTATATTAAGAAATAGTACAACAGACCAAAGATGCGATTTTAACAACATTTTAGCTGATTCGCATTTGCTGACAATCAAAGTCGCATGAAAATCTTTTTCTGAAGTGGTGGCGATAACAAATTTACCAGATTATACATTTCAAAATTCTTCTACAAAACAAACAAATGAAAGAGGCACATGGAATTATTTCTTCCCGATTTATATACTTAAAACCGATGATCAAATCCTGCTACCTGAATTCATTTTTCAAAACTTACTATTATACTGTTGTATACAAAAGCGCCACACATTTTTCCGTACAATATTTAAATAGGGTTTTATTATTATCCCGGAACATTCAGCAGAATTGAAAATCCATGCGCCGAATTTCTTATCCTAATGAGGAATTTTTGAATTTTAATTGCATATCAGTTCAACCTTATTCACTGTAAATTCCTGTCTAAAAAGGCCAAATTAAACTTGGTTAGCTAAAAATAGTTAATCATATTTGCATTCCATCTAAAATTCGACAATTTTTAAAGTTTAGGACTATGAAGCCGATCAATGACAAAGAACGAACGATTGCCTATTTTCAATTCTTGGCACTGTCCATCCTTTTTATTGTTGTTTGGACGGTGGCCGTATTTTTCGATTATAGAATCAAGGGAAAGGATAGCCAGGTGCTGAAGAGTGAAAACAACAGGCTGAAGGAAATGATGATGGCGACATCCAATTTAGACTCTCAAATTGATTCCTTGTTGAATGTTGTCAAAGGCTTCGATAAATTGACCTCAATCGAATATGAAGATGCCAGACCGAGATTTAAGGACGGTCTTTCCGCATTATGGGCTTCCGCTAAGGAGGACTCAACAGACATGGCAAAGATAAAGGCCGGTCTGACCAAGGTTTATATGGAATTGTATTATAGCATCGGTTCAAGAATCAGAGAAGACAAGAAGAATGAAGATATTAAATTGCTGCAAGCCCAGATCAATGAACTGACAGAAAAACTTGCAACCAAGGACCGTGACTTTGAAGATTATAAACGTTCCCACCCCTGATTAATTTATGCTTCGTTCACTTTTTCAATCCAAAGTTAATGCTGCCAAATCCTTAGCGATAGGCAATGTTCAGAAAGCGGTACCCAAAAAATACATGTGGTACGTCATTGTTTTTTCTGTAGTCCTCGCTTTACCATTTGCCATCAGTTTTCTTTCACCGGATGACAATTTAACCTACTACATCAGCGTCCAGGTTTTTATGCTCATTGCCGGGATCATTCATGTCATACTGATGGGTACAAAATTCGGGTGGAAAAACAGTTATTCATTCTGGGAAAAGCTGGAACTGACGCTGGTAATTTTTCTAATAGCCTATCTTCTGTCCGGTGTGGTTATTTACTTTTCTCCTATTAAACCGTTTCTGTTTTTGTTCCCTACTGCAGCACTTATTTTTACTTTTCCGATACTTTTTCAATCCATATTTGACTTTGCAATGGCCATCCCTGATGTGGAATACAAAAAATGGTATTATCCGCAGAAGGTAGAAATGCCGGATCTTGATAAAGTAGATTTTACGACAAGTTATGTTTTGACGCTTGAAGTCAGGAAAAAAGACAATGACAGGACTCCTACATTTATGAAATTCAAAGCTCCGCTGAACAATATCAATTTCGGGGACATGTTTTTCCTTTACCTGTATGAATACAATGAAGCGCACCGGGAAGGACCGATCGAATACATGGACAGCAGCCAGAAAAATTACGGCTGGTTGTTTTACATCAAACCTAAACACTGGTGGAATTCGAAACGGGTAATTGACCCGTCATTGACTGTAAGGGAAAATAAGATAAAAGAAAACGGAATTATTGTACCTGACAGAATATAGATCGTGACATCATTATTAGTTGTGATGAATAGTTGAAACTTAACACTGAAGACATGCAGCCATTAAAATACAAAGCGGTGAACTGGCAGGATGGAATGAAAATTTCCAGGGAACACCTGATACAGCAAGAATCATTTTTCATTGAGAGCATCAAGGATGCGTCTTCGGCACAGATTAACAACCTTAACTATGGGTTGCTTAATGCAGGTAAGGAGTCTGGAAAATCCCTGAATGTCAAGATCACTGTTGATCCTTCAAAAATAATAAGGGCGCATTTACTTGAATGCCATGCCATCAATGCAGGGGGAGAAAGAATTGAGGTTACAAGTGGGAAACTAACTGCTGATTACGATTTCGGCGATACAAAGGAGAAGACGTTCTATGTAACCATCAGCGTTAATTTGTTTGCAAGGATTGCTACCGGTACACCTTCAGCCAGCGAAGAGCCGGCCAGACTACCATATTGCGAGCCATCCCATCGTCTTGAGATTCTTCCTGAATCACAAATGAGTCACAGTGAAAATGCCCTTCTGATAATTGGCAAGTTAAGCACTACTGATGGCCGGCTGCGTGTTGTTGATGAATATATTCCTCCTTCCTCAGCAGTGAAAAATTTTCCATTGTTGCTTGAAAAATATTATTCCCTTGGCAACCAACTGGGCGAAACGGCAAATCTGAATTTATCCATCGTTCAAAAAATTCATGCAAAGAGCCAGGCAACTTCACTTGTAAAAAGCTTTATGATCCTGAGTGAGAAGATCTCAGATTTTCTTGCCGGTAATCTCCCTAAGTTCATGGGTATTATTTCTGAAATGCCACCGGTTTACCTGATTGAAAACTTCGGTCGTTTTGCTTACCTGATCCGCTTCACGCTGGAAAGAATGCCTCCGAAAGACAAAGAAGAATTGCTTGCCTATTTCGCTGAGTGGACTGACATGAACATTTCACAGATCAACGAAAAAATATCCGGCATGATCCGCAGCGAATACAGGCACGATGACATTCAGGAGTCGCTTTCCAAAGCCGATGAATTCATGACCATGATTCACACCATCTTCTCCAAGCTCAATGCGCTTGACTTTATCGGGAAGAAGAAAGGCGGAGGTGCGTTTGTAACAGAACTTCCGGCCGATCAAGCTAAGCAAGAGATAAAGCCACAGGACCAGAAAAAAGGCTGGAGTTTTCTGGCTGACTAATCCATTTATTTTGAAAGTACGGATGAATATTTGAGTCTGCTTTCATTTTTATGACCATCGTTTAATGTCCACCTGACGGTTTCCTGTTCTCAACAATGGGACTCCTGCAGGTAATTTGGTAATTTGGACAACCCAATTAAAAAGATTCCAGGTTTAAAATTCACCCTGCATGAAAATTTCTCTTTTTTGATATTGAATATCATATTTTTATCCGGAAGTCCATGCCTTAATATTGCGACCAAATCAGAGATAGAAATTGCAGGTTATTTTTTCCCGTAAAATAATCAACATGATCATTTGATTTTTTTTTCAAATACGCAAGAACAAATAAAGGCCGCTCCTATGGAGCTCAGAATAATTGAATGGATATATTCAACAAACAGGTCGCTCCTACGGAGCTCAGGATAAATGAATGGTTGTTTCTACAAATATATTGTACATCCGGAGTTCAGGATAAGGCAATTATTCAATTTGAATATTTTGAGAAACGTTGTGCCTTCGCGACTTCGTGGCAGGTTCTAAGTTATTGCCACAAAGGCACTAAGACACGAAGAAACCAAGATCATAATGGGAAATTTATTCCCTGTTTTCAAAATGACGCACTACCCATTTTGTCAAGTATTGAAAACAGGATGAAACTATTTTGAAAGTACGGATGAATATCCGAGCCTGCTTTCATTTGTATGACCATCGTTAAGCGTCCACCTGACAGTTTTCTTATCAATAATAATTTCCGATTCGCAAAAGACCGGAACAAAATAATCATTCAGCTTTTCAATAATTTTCAAATTCCTGCCACCCGGAAGAAAATCATAAAAATGTTCCTGCTCCAGTTGAGGAATCGTAATTACAAAAGCAGGAAACGGATAATGGAAACTGTCGCCGATGACACTGTCAAGGCTGAGGGTAATTTTCCCGAGTCTTAGTTTATCATTGTCATATTTTAGCACGGGCAGGAATTTGCTTCTGAAAATAACAACATCCGTTTGAAGTATAAGGCTGTAAACTTCCTTCATGTATTCAACCGATCCCCTGATCTTATGGAACAAAGGCAGCAGGTAAAAGAGAATTCCCTTTTGCCTGTTACTAAAAAAGGACGGCAGTTTCCAGTATTCAACGATCTGGCTGTCGCTCATGCTATAAGAAACAGCCTCAGCCAGGTTTCTTTCCTGTATTGCGTTTGCCACCCGTTGCCTGTAGAACTCGATCTCATACACCATAAAAAAATTGCGCGCCTCTTTCTCCTCCTCTACTCTGGCCTTGTACTGATCGACCATGTTGCGAACATTTTTAAATGCATTGGAATTTTTTGCCGGGCGATGATGAAATAGCAACTGCGGAAGCATGTCATAAATTCCTTCACGTGTAGTCCTGACAATAACAGCCTGCTTTGCATTTTTAAACTCAAGATGCCTGGCTTCATAGATATCTTTATTGAATCTCCGTTGGAAAATACCGACGGGATTAATCAATATTTCATCCATATCAAAGCCTGATGCAATGATATCACTCACCACTATTTCGACACGCAGGTCAAGTGAAAATTCATTGATTATGGAAACGATTTCTTCTCCGTTCATGCCGGTATTCCGTTAATTCAAATTGCGAATGATCACTTTAAAAGGGATCAGTCCGTTTGAGTGCGTTGTAATTCTCACTTGTAATTCCCTGGCCAGGTCATTCCATTCAGAAGCAGATATCCTGTCGCCCTGATTTGGTGTAATGTGGATTTCAATAATCCTGGTCATTCCATTATTTGGCAAGGGTGAAAGTTGCCAGTTTTTTCTGATTTCTATCCGGGAAGCCAGGTTATTGAGCTCATGGTGACAAAAAGTAGCAATGTCTTCCTGAGTAACAATTCTATCGTGTGTGAGGATCGCTCTTTTGAATGCCGTAATTTTCTCACTGCCGCTAAGTGCTTTTTTTCCTCCCGCAGATGTGTTGAGCAAGGTCAAAGAAGCAGATTGCAACAACCCGCCGGAACTCAGTGTCAGCTTGGTGCCTGCTTTTACTGAATTGCCTTCAGCCCCATAAGTTGACCAGAACCTTATGAATACGTTTTCATTTTGCCGGATGGGGTTGATAATGATAAAGTGTGAAGGCTTTGCGGCTTCGCCTTTGTCGTTCAGCCTTTTCTCAATCATTGCAATTGCCTGGTTTATCTGGCTGATGTGCGTATTGATGAAATCATTTCCGAGAGAACTATAGGAAGCGCTTTCATCACGCAGAAGGTCGAGGGTGGTGGTTAGAAATTCAGTGGCTGCTCTTTTGTCGAACCTTTCCACGCCGCCATACCGGAGCGTAAAGAAACCTGCTTCGTTTTTAAACCCGCTTTCAAGCGGATTCGATTTAAAAAATTCACCTTCTGAATTCTGAATGTGAATCATGTCAAAAAAAGCCTCTTCCGTTTTTAACGGAACGATATTGAGATTGCTTCTGAGCTGGTAAGTAATTTTGTTCACCCTGCGGTTAATGACAGGGAATGAGTTCATTGAAATATACATGTCACCAAGGACATTCCACTTCATTGCGCCCGGGAAAACGAGTTTTATCCAGACATAACTGCCGCTGAGCATTTCAATTGTTTCATTCGAAAAAACCCTTTGTAATTCATCAGGAACTGAGTCAGAAATATGAAAGCCGGAGCCATCATCCTGAATAGCAAAGAAATTATTTTCAAAAATACCCTTAACATATTTTTCAGTCCGGCTTGAAACGTCATATTGCTCGGCGATTCCCCTGCTCCTTGTTCCATCTCCTTCATCCTTATTGATGCCATGAAAACAGGTGAGCTCTTTGTTGTTGCAATTCCATTTTACCAGTGGCAGCAAGCTGATGTAATTTTCCTTTTCGGGATCATTTTTCCAATCGAAGTAAAAGGAAAAATTATCGAGTGACTTTATTTTCTTGTTGCATTCCAGTGCAAGCCATACATGTTGCGCAGGCAGGGAATTTCCCGATTTTTCCTCAGCCAGCAATTGTTTGGATGAAGGGGTTTTATATTCATAAACCGTTTTTCCGGCAGCCATGAATTTAACGTCAGCATCAAATACGGTAACAGGGCCTGCCGGTGAGAAATAAATATCCCTCACAATCTCTTTTTGCTCGGCGGTGATTACTTTTTGCTGGGCGAAAAACTGTACTTCAGGGTGGAGTCTGGTTTCAGGATCGGCAGCCCTAGCATGAGCTACAGCATATGCAGGTTGCGCCCCGGTAAATGCATCAGGAGAAAGCACCTGGGCAAGTCTTTCAAGAATACGCAATTGGGTATCTGCGATTTCTCCGTTTACTTTATTGAGTTCATAAGCAGAAGCTTCAATAAGCATTGATACGAGCGGATCAAATGTTGATTCGATATCATCACCTTCCACGCCCCAAATCCGCGCAGCATTTTTGATCATCCGGCTCCGGATATTTTCAACGCTCAGTTCCTTCAGGTTATTCATAATTAATAATTTCCAAATATAAAATATGCTGTAAAGTTCCGTTTACTGTTTTCATCCTAATCCATCCAGAGCGGACTCACATACAATAATTCCTGGAAGAAAAACTGTTCGTTTGTTTTGGTAATGCTGGCCTGGATTTTAACCATTACTCTTTTCTTCAGTTTTTTCATGGAGAGCCGTTCTTTATCGACAAACTCCTCTTCCGTTACCTCCAGTGAAGTTTTAATATTGGTCAGACGAGGCTCAAACATTTCAACTGCCTCTTTTACCGCCTTCGTCATCATATCTTTCCACGCATTGATATTTGGAATGTTTTCAAAATCGTAATCCCAAATCAGGTTTCCGAATTGCTTATCAAAACGGCATTCTCCAAGATTGGTAATCAAAATGAGGTGGATGCGCTGCGCAATGGAATCTTTGAGTGTACAGGTGAGGATTGTTTCAACCAGATTACGTTCGCAGATCTTGCATTTACCCGGCCTGTTGTATTTTTTATTTTCGCATTTCTGCGGGCATAAAAATTCGGCGCCGTTGATCAACGCAAAAAAGTTCAAAGGCTGGGAATAGTATTTTACCACGGGTCAAAATGAAAATTTATCCTGAAAATGAATTGCTTCAAAAATAATCGAATTCCCCGACCATTAAAAATAAATTAAGCCGGTTTTTACAATGATACAGACGGCTCATTCAGCAATTATTATACATGACATAAAATAATGTAATAAAGTAAATGAATTCAAGGATTCCTCTCTCGTCTGAGCCGAGATCGGAATGACAGTAGTACTTTAATGATTGTTGGGAGATTCCAGAAGCCCGTTTCAGTCACAAACCCGTTATCTCCCAGATTAAAACCAAATATTGTCATTCGACAACTGCCAGTAGTGTCCACGGAATCAGTTGAGAAATAAACCTAATAATGCTAATTGATGATGTGTTTCTGCTTTGTGTCCTCAGTAATAAGGGTTTAATCCACCCACTACAACCAGGCACCTGAATCATAGAATTCCCCGGCATTTCAGTTGCAAATGTTCCCTCCCAGGTTGGAATTGAAAGTAACTCCGCTACCCTGGATCAACCCTAACGGAGTAGTCACCTTAATCCCGCATGATTCGCTGGAGTTAATGCTAGTATTGGATATTGTTACATTTCCGGCTGAGAAAGCACCTACCACCACATTCCCTTTATGGGTTGTATTTCCGCTAAATGCGCAGCAACCACCGTAGCTGATATCAGCATAAGTAATTTCATTAAGGGAATTGGTTGACTGAAATCCGATTCCCTTCCAGGAGCCGGGAACGGGATTCAGCGAAGTAAGTGTAATCCGTTTTGCAGCGGTTCCGATAATCTGAAGGGAGCCATTGCCATACTCACCAAGCCCGATACTTGATGAAGCATCAAAATAAATGATCGTACCCGACTCGATATAAACTCCACCAGTCGACACATAAGGAGATATTACCACATCTCCCTGTACTAAATAAGGAATACTGGCATTCCTCCATTTCACCGTCGAATTGATCTCGCTTCCCCTGACTAGAATTTTGTTATTTCCATTGCCGCTGAAAACAGTTCCTTCATCGATCGCATCGATACATGCAGCGCTGATGTTGATCGGATAACCGCCATTGCTGTTGAAGCTATTGTCTGCGAAAAAAGAGATTGGATTCTCATCATTCGAAGCAGATCCATCGGTAAATAATCCAACATCACCGCTTTTGCTCACTGCAGAATTGGTAATGAGCAGCGATGCATTTTGCTTCACCCTGATGTTGGCTTTTGTGCCTGTACCATCAAAACTTGAGCTGCCACCTCCCTTCACAGTAACGAATGTCAGTTTGTTTTGTGTACTGGATGAATTAAAAAACAAGCCCTTCCAAACGCCGATGTTGTCTGATGTACCCTGGAAAACAATCGGTGATGCTGCGGAGCCTATTGCATTTAAAGCACCACCGGTACCAATTGTGAAACCGGTGTTGTTTGCAAACTGAATTACCACACCGGGGTTTACTGTCAGTTTGGCTTCGATGCTGATATCGCATGGAACGATATAATCCACAGCACCGGCATCAGAAATCACATCAGACAAAGATTTGTCGGAAATGATGTCGGCACATGCCAATGTTATTGGCTGGAGATCCGGATCTTCATCTTCTTTTCTGCAGGAAATCAATAGAAGGAGTGAAAATAGAAATATTGAACTGAAGTGGTTGGAATAACTTGTTATCATTTTATTTACCGATTAATTATGGCGCTGCTAAAATAAATATTATTGTAATAAAAAAAATCAAAAAATTAATGAGTAACCGGTGGAGCCGGAGTAACAGTAACAGTTGAATCAGGCCGCAGATATATGTGCTGGGGAATGGGTTGACCAAGAGATGCATAAACAACATCTATGTCAAATGCTTCTGTCAGGACAACTCCATGCCCTTCTCCGGTAAGAACAAGGTATCTTTCGTCGTCAGCGATTGTTTCAGGATTATCTGCTTCAACACCGGTCATTCGTACGCTGCTACGTTCAGTACCAAAGCCTGTCGGATCTTCTGCATGCACATCGTGGTGAACCGAAATAGCTGAAGATACTTCAAGTCTGTTATGCAGAAACTCATGAAATACAACCAATACAAGGTGTTCCGAAAAGCATTGTCTGCGTAGATCGTTCTGGTCCATTACATACACTTCTGAAATCGACTGGCTTGTATATTCAGTGGTCAACCCTTGTGCTTCGGGTACAGCAGTACGAGCCAATCTTCGAATAATACTTTGTGCCTGTGACCGAAGAAAATAACAGATATAGTCACGGGATGAAGCAGGTGGCTGGTTCACCCATGTAACAATTATGTTGTACACCGGGTTATCGGCCGGGGGGCTACCTCTTGGGGCGCCTCTACGAGGCCTGGCATCAGCACGGGCTTTGCCTTCTGTAGCTACACGCTGAAACAAACTCAATACCCCTGACCGGATAAAATCCTTTTCGGGTTGGTTAAGGTGCATTCGTGCCACTTCAGGCGCCGGATTGGCATAGTCAACAAGGTGAATATTAAAATCAGGCATTGGGATTCCGGCTTAATTTCAAAACTAATTCAACGGGAGGGATCAGTCACTTATTTTATTTTTTGATCTATGAATGGTTTCATGTTTTTCGTAATACCAATTGAGGAATAAAATAAAACTGAGATTCATTGTTTATTTGTCAAAGCTTCAAAATCTACTATTATAATAAATTTTTTTTTTTTGCATACTATATATATCACTGTAAATTATATATCAGAAATCCAAATTTGAAAGAAGCGTGTAAACTTATACATTAGCTCAGTGATGCGCTGAAGAAGTAGGCGCAGCGGTTGAACTTGGATGACGCCTGCTTATTTCGGCAGCAACCAAATCAAAGAATATCTGACTTGCACTAAAATTATCGGCGAGTTGATTCAGCACCGTTTCCCATGTTGGACGCTGGGCTGCAGTGGAAGCTCTAAAATAGTCTATTGTATTTCGAAGAATTGTCTGAACTATTGCTGCTCCGCGGTTCACAAGCACGGAGGCAACCGCATTCCGAATAACTTCATTGCTAATAAACCTTTGACCTGCTGACGTTACAGCTCGTTGCTCAGCCTGCTCAAGTGCTAGTATCGCCGGTGAAAGGGCAAGGCGATTCGCTATGTTGGAAGCCAGGCGCCCACCGAAATAATTTAATACGGTATTAATAATTGTGTCAGTAGCAATTCCTGCCCAGTCAATTCGGTCTCTTAAATTATATTGTACTTCTGATGCTTGCCGGGCAGTTGTTTGTACGGCTCCATAACCTGCAGTAAGGGCTGCGGCAGAAACACCTTCTAATGCCAATCCGCCGGCAGCTGCCGGCATGCCGGCAATGATGCCAACTGTAACCGCGGAAGCAGCAGCGACAAACTCAAGCACAAGTACAATTCGTTCACCACTTGAAACAGACGCATCTGTGCAACGCAATAATTGCTGATGAATCCTGGCCGTACCTTTGGTAACAAATTCATAGTCCTGCAATGCAAGTGCCAGATTACCATTATTAGTATTCGTGGTAGCCTGTGCGAGCCGGTTATATAAGGGCACAAATTCCAATGCATGAGGCGGGCTTTCGGTTGAAAACAATGCTACAATGGAACTTACAACAGGATATTCAATCCGGCCTCGTAAATAATCCCTGAGACCGTCTGCTTCGGCATCACATTGATTTCTTGCTATATGTGAAAAATCGCGCAAAATTTGTTGCGTCTCATCGAAAGTTTTGTTTTCATACCTTCGGTTTCCGATAGTGAAAGTATAAGGCATAAGGTCTATTCAGTTT
>CAYHHK010000064.1:3882-22186 GCA_964356415.1 uncultured Flavobacteriales bacterium | reverse complement strand
TCAGTGATGCGAGCGTGGTTCCCTTCAGGGATTAGGGTGAGCGGGGGAGGAGCAGTCGTCATTAAGTCATTAAATCATTAAGTCATTGGCACAGCCGTAGCACGGGCATTAAATTATTCTTAAAGGATAATTTCTAAACGTCTGAGCCAATCAACAATTAAACAATTCAACCACTCAACCACTCAATCAACTCCCCAACATGCCCTCAATTACCATTCGCGTTTACGGAATCTGCATCAATGAAAAGGATCAGGTACTGGTAAGCGATGAATTCATTTACGGAAAATACATTACCAAATTTCCCGGAGGAGGATTGCAGTCAGGAGAAGGAACGATCGATTGCCTTAAAAGGGAAATGGTTGAAGAAACAGGACAGGAAGTGGAAGTACTTGGACATTATTATACCACAGATTTTTTTGTTCCGTCAGCGTTTGATCCGACAAAACAAGTGATCAGCATTTATTACACGATTCGTTTCATAGAGAATGTTCGATTTGTAACCGGTGGCAAGCCATTTGATTTTAAGGAAGTGAAGAATGATGCACAGTCATTCAGATGGATGAAGATTTCTGAAATCAGGGATGGTTCATTTACGCTGGTAATTGATAAAAGGGTGGGCATGATGTTGAAAATGAAATTTGGCGATGGTTTACATTGAGGTTCCTCTCCCGCCAGCTTAATAACCATCTTACATTATCATTCCGAGAGAAGTCCCGATATATCGGGACGTAACGAGGAATTTCTAATATTCAAATTGACCAACTAACAATATTTTCGATCCTGAAGTAAAAGATGGAAATTATTTTGATTTTTTTAAAACGCTTTATTAATATTAACCAATAAGTTTCCGGCTTATTGGTTAATATTATCAAAAATTCCATTATTTTTCCGCATTGAATTTATGATGATGTATAAAAGAGGTGCAGGTTTTTTAATTTGTTTTTTTCTGCTTCTGCAGTCAGTTTCCTTTTCACAGTCAATAAAGAATTTTACTTCTGACCCTGTTAAGTTTCCGCAGGAGATGGAGACTTTTTTGACGGAGACCAATAAGAAGCAAGGTCAGGATGTGATGGATGCTTTCAAAAAGCAGTGGACATCCGGAAAATTAAATACTTCACAGCAGGAGGCTATTTACAGGACAACTAATTCAATGCTAAGGAAGCGGATGAAAGCATTTCCTGACTTTGCCGCATATATCAGCACCCTGACTGGATTTGCGGAAACCGGCCAGTCATTTGAACGGTTTGATACATGGCAGCAATCGCTTGACAAACTCCTGCTTCTGCCAACAAAAAATTTCACCAGGTATATTGATGTAAGCAATGACCTTTTCAGGACGAACTCACTTTATGTTTCTGCAGCTGTGCGTTGGTACGGATCGAGCAACCTCTATAAGTTTGATTATGATTCTCTGGCAAAAATTATATTCCCGCAGATGAACCTGATATGCACATCAAAAGGTGATTCTTCAATAATATACAATACGCATGGTGTTTATTATCCAAACCGTGAACGATTTGAGGGGGAAGGTGGAAATGTAAACTGGATAAGGGCGGGATGGGATGAAAAAGCCGTGCGTGCGCAGTTTGCCCGATATTCGATAGATGTTTCAAAGGCAGAATACACTACAGACTCTGTATCTTTTTTCAATAGTACTTACTTCAATAAGCCGCTGGAGGGAAAATATACTGATAAGATACTCGCCAATGTAACCGCTGAAAATGCATCCTATCCCAAATTTGAATCTTATACGGCCAATTTTGAAATTAACAACATCGTTCCTGATGTGAATTACCTCGGGGGATTCAGCATGGTCGGTAACAGAATGATAGGGAGCGGAAATGCTGATGAAGATGCACGCCTGTTGTTTTATCGTGACAAAAAACTTTTCCTTGTTGCAGGCTCAAAGGCATTTGTAGTCAGAAAGGATAAGGTGACTTCCGACAATGCATCCATCACCATTTACTACGGAAAGGATTCTATATATCATCCCGGAGTGGAATTCAAGTACATTGTGAAAGACCGCGAACTTGCACTGATCAGGGGTGAGGAAGGAAAAAATCAAAGTCCGTGTTTCGACAGTTACCATAACCTCGATCTTTTTTTTGATGCATTGTACTGGAAAATAGATGATCCGATCATTAATATGAAGATGATCAGTGGTGCAGGGGAGAGCAAGGCAGTATTTGAATCAACCAATTTTTTCAGGAAGAATCGTTTTTTGAAACTACAGGGACTCAGTGAGACCCATCCGATGTATTCGGTAAAGCAATACTGCGAAAAGCACGACACTAAAATTGTGTACACAACAGAAATTGCAAAGGAAATGCGAATGGCTGCACCGGAGATCAGGCAGATGATGATCGCACTAAGCAACCAAGGTTTTGTTACTTATGATGCGGCTGATGATAAAGCTGTGGTGAAGGACAGGCTCTTTTATTACCTTCTGGCGAATACGGGAAAGACAGATTATGATGTTATTCAGTTTGTATCGGTAATCAATGCAAAACCCAATGCAAGCATCAACCTTTTAAATTTTGAAATCACCATGCGCGGCGTTTCACAAATTGTATTGAGTGATTCGCAAAACGTAGTAATATTCCCCAGCAATCAGGAAGTGCACATTCAGAAGAACCGCGACTTCACTTTTGGTGGCAGGGTAAAAGCTTCAAGATTTGATTTTTATGGAAAGGATTTCGGTTTTGATTATCAGAATTTCAAGGTGAATCTGAATAACGTAGACTCACTTCGACTCAAAGTAGAAGATGACACGCAGCCCGTTGATGAATTCGGAAACAAGCCACTGGTCTATGTAAGGAGCGTACTTGAAAACATTACCGGTGATCTGCTCATCGATTCGCAAGGAAATAAAAGCGGACTCAAGCCGTATTCGCAATATCCGATCTTCAATAGCAAAAAAGATTCTTACGTATTCTATGACAGGCCTTACATTCAGGAAGGTGTTTACCAGAAGGAGATATTTTTCTTTCATCTCGATCCGTTTACCATCGATTCACTGGATAATTTCAGCAAGGCGGGTTTGAAATTCGGCGGAGACTTTGTGAGTGCAGGGATCTTTGCAGATTTCCGTGATTCACTTTCCCTGCAACCGGACCTTTCACTCGGACTTGTGCGTTATACTCCCGACAATGGCTGGGCTGCTTATGGAGGAAAGGGAACTTTTACAGATAAACTTTCTTTAAGTAATGATGGTTTGATTGGCTCAGGAAAAATTGATTACCTGACATCAACTTCGCACAGTGACCGTTACATTTTCCTTCCTGATTCAATGAAT
Organism: uncultured Flavobacteriales bacterium; assembly: GCA_964356415.1. GTDB lineage: Bacteria > Bacteroidota > Bacteroidia > AKYH767-A > 2013-40CM-41-45 > JAPLDB01. Next base: position 18,891 of record CAYHHK010000064.1, on the reverse strand, counting down.
GCTGATGCAAAGGACTTTGTCAACAGGAAACAGATCTATGCAAATGTGGAATTTCCTGATGTAAAAGCCATAGATGTTTATTTACACTGGATGCCGAAGAAAGATGTGATGTATGTTAACAAGAAGACTGAACCTATTGATATGTACGAAGGCCAGGCAATAATGGCCGGAAATCTTCAGCTGAAACCTTCAGGAATGACAGGGAACGGGCTGATGACTTTTGCTGCATCTGAACTTGAATCAAATCTGTTTAAGTACAAGCAAAATATTTTTGATGCCGATACCTCTGACTTCCGGCTTACTAGCGACAATACAAATGCACTGGCCTTTTCAACCAATAATGTTCAATCGCATATTGATTTTGACAAACGGGTAGGTGATTTCAAGTCAAACGGTGGTGGTTCATATGTTAAGTTCCCGCTGAATCAGTACATCTGTTTCATCGACCAGTTTACTTGGTACATGGATAACAAGGAAATCGAAATGAGTTCAAGCAGTTCTTCTACACAATCTGTTGCCGATACAGCCCTCTCTGGACTCAATCTTACAGGTTCAGAATTTATCAGTGTTGAGCCAACGCAGGATTCACTCAGGTTTAAGGCGCCACATGCTAAATACTCATTGCGGGATTACCTTATCAAGGCTGACAAAGTTGCGCTGATACAAACAGGCGATGCTTCAGTGATTCCCGACAGCGGAATAGTGGTGGTTGAACGCTATGCAAAGATGCGCACCTTAAACAATGCAAGGATCGTAGCAAACAATACAACCAGATATCATACCCTTTACAATGCTACCGTAAACATTCAGGGAAGGAAGCGTTATGAGGGTAGCGGTGATTATGATTACATTGATGAAACCAATGCGAAAAAACATTTTCACTTTGAAAAAATTACTGTTGATACAACTTACCAAACGGTTGCTGATGCAGAGATCAGTGAATCAGAAGGTTTTCATCTCAGCCCGATGTTTGGGTTCAAGGGAAGTGTGCATCTCGCTGCTTCTAAAGAGCATCTTGTTTTTGGCGGTTATGCAAAACCTACTTTTAACTGTGATAGCGTGCCGGCAAGATGGATCCGATTTACCAGCGAAGTGGATCCTTTGAGTGTGATGATACCGATTGAAAATGCAATTACAGATAACGGGGAACGCTTGCGCGCGGGGGTATTTCAGAGCTATGATGTAAAATCAGTTTATGCTGCATTCCTGGCACCAAAAAATAATATTCGGGATTCGGCAATGATAGATGCGAAGGGATTTCTGACCTATTATCAACCTGGAAATGAATACCGGATCACAACTAAAGAAAAGATGGATAAGCCGAATATTCCCGGCGAATTTACCAGTCTGAATAACCAGAAGTGCATCGTGTATTCAGAAGGTAAACTGAATTTTGGATTAGATGCCGGGCAGCTTAAATTGCTCACAGCGGGGAATGTTACTTATAATTGGAACAATGACAGTATACGCTTCGATCTTCTCCTGGCTTTGGATTTTTATTTTAATGAAGATGCATTGAAAAATATGTCTGATTATTTTGCACAGATTGCTTCGCTTTCACCAACTGCAGACAATGGACGTCTCACTTATGAAAAGGGTCTCGGTGAATTTACAGGAAAGGATAAGGCAGAAAAATTGATTACTGAGATGAACCTTTATGGTGCGTTTAAAAAAATGCCCGAAGAACTTCGCCATACCTTGTTCTTTACTGATGTTAAGATGCGTTGGGATAAATTAAATCGTACGTTTAAGTCCATTGGACCTATCGGGCTTGGAAGCATCGACAAAACATCAGTTAATAAGTTTGTGAATGGATACATTGAAATTATCCGTAAACGGGCAGGGGATGTAATTACTGTTTATCTTGAGCCAGAGAATTCAACATGGTATTATTTCAGTTATTCAAGAGGAGTCATGCAGACTTTGTCGTCACAAACTGCATTCAATGAAGCAATTAACAAACTGAAGCCGGAGAAAAGGGTGAACAAAGAAAAGGATAAGCCGGATTTTGAATTCTTGCTGACAACTGACCGTGCTGTTAAGAATTTTATTAAAAAATTCAATGCCCAGCCTCAACAGGATGAGGATGGAAAGTCGGAAGAGGAAAAATAATAAATGAAGAAAATAGCTTTACTTGCGGGATAAAATTAATTGTCGGGACCATTATAAATAAAGTTTTCTGCTAACACCTGTCAATATATTAGGGCTTATACTTGCTTACCTGATCGGAAGTATTCCGAGTGCTGTTTGGGTAGGTCGCACATTTTACAATATTGATGTGCGCGAATTTGGAAGTGGGAATGCCGGCGCAACAAATACTTTCAGGGTGTTGGGTAAAAAGGCCGGTATACCTGTTTTACTCATGGACGTTTTGAAAGGATTTCTCGCAGTGAAATTGGCTTTTGTGATCGGTGATTACAATGCTGAAAGTCCGGAATTTATTGATTTTGAATTGGCACTTGGTGTTTGTGCATTGTTTGGCCACATCTTTCCTGTTTATGTTGGATTCCGCGGTGGAAAAGGGGTTGCAACGATGCTGGGAATTTTGATCGCTATTCACTGGCAGGCAGCATTAATTTGTGTTCTCGTATTTTTAATCACCCTTTTCATAAGCGGATATGTTTCACTCAGCAGTATGATGAGCGGAATAACGTTCCCTGTCGTCATCATGGTTTTTTATAGTACGAATTCAAGTATAAATATTTTCTCATTGGTTGTAGCGATCATGGTGCTGGTTACTCATCAGCGCAATATTGAACGCCTTATTAAAAAGGAAGAAGGCATTGTGAAATGGCACTGGCGATATAAAAATAAAACGCCGATATCAGAAGATTAATTTAATGTGCTGTTTTGTTCCATGAATTTTGGGTGCAGCATAAAAAGGGAATCCTGCAATTCGCTTCCGTCAATTTTCCTCTTGTTCAATTCATATCGAACTTGCTTTGCATCCTCTTTCAGCCAATGGTAAACGCCTTTTCCTTTCATGAAATATGATTGTCTGATCTGGTTTTCGATGATGGCCCCCCTGCACATCAAACAAGGCTCAAAGGTGCTTACAAGCACTAATTTATCTCTGTTGAGTTTTGAAAAGGAGGCAAAGCCGATTTCCCTGATTGCCTGATTGATGGCATTAATTTCTGCATGACCCGCAGCATTGCTGTCTCGGAGAACAGTATTGCTTCCGGAAGACAATACCGTGTCGTTATACAGCAGCAGTGCGCCCACCGGAACATCAAAAGTCTCTAGTGAAGAATCCGCAGCACGTAAAATTGTAGCTCTTTGTTGCTGAGTGAGAATTCCTGTTGAAGAAAAATTGTATATACCTGACTTGAAAATAAAAAGCAATGCTAACAGAAATATCAAGGTCAGTAGAACTTTAACTATGGCCTTTTTTTTCATGTTGGATTTTGTCTTCTTCGCGCGTAAGGCCGCTGTGTTATTGAAGCTTATATCTCTTCAGTTTCCGAGCTTCTGAGCCATCCGATACTGCCATTGGCAATCCTGATCTTAACCCAATTTTCGTATGCGTCAAGGATATCCACCCTGGTTCCCTCGTGTAAGAGAAACAGGTCTGTGTTGTTTTCTCCGGGAGAGCTTTTTACATAGGCGCTCACACTCATAATTACCGCACTTTTTCGCCGAACACTATTTTCATAATTCTGACTTGCGATTGCAGCGGTAAACAATGATATGAGAAGAAAGAGAGAAGAAAATAAAAATCCGAACCTTTTTATTGAAGCACGCCGTGATAAAACATAGACAGCAGCAAACATGAACATAATCCATATATTGAGAATCAATAAGCGGCTCCAGTTGTCAGTTGTCATTGCTGATGAGAGCGTTTTCATCCAGCGTTTGTAAAAAATATCAGGAACGGTTTCGATCTTGTCAACTACCTTCAGCTGGGCAACCTTCAGGTTGAAGGCAGCATCTTCGTCGTCAGGCTGGAGTTTTAATGCCCGTTCGTAATTTAGAATTGCCCTTGAAACATTGTCAAGCTTGTAATAACAATTCGCGAGGTTATAATAGACTTCTGCAGATTTATATTCCTGAGATATGAGTTGTTCGAATACCACTGCGGCGCTGTCATATTGCTGCTTCTGGTAAAAGCCATTCGCTTTTTGATATTCTGAACCGGGATCTCCGGCAAATGATTGCCTTGAAATAAACAGAAGAATTAAAATGCAAATCAGCCGTTGAAATAAGCGGTCGGCTGATAACGGATAACGGATAACGGATAACGTTTTCATGCAATTTCCTCCTCCAGTTTTGTGATGACTTCAATACCCTTCTGATATATTTCCTGATTTGATGCTGCAATTCCTTTGGCAAACCGGGCCAATTCAAGAGCATCAAGGGTCTGATTGAACTTGGTAACTGACTCAGCAGAAACATTTTTTTGTTCCAGCGCCTGAGAAACATTTTCTTTCGACAATTCAGAAACCGGGATTTGCAGTCTGTCGCTCACAAACCCCCAAAGTGCCTGGAACATCTCATCAAGAAATTTTTCAGAATTATTTTCACTAAGTGATTTCTTGGCAGCACTTAGCCGTTTCATTGCAACTTTATTCGCCCTGCGGCTTTTCAAAAGAGTCACATTGCTTTGCATTTCATCATAGCGTTTTCTGAAAACAAGCAGCAGAACAAAGAGTAACGCAGGTGCTCCGCACAATGTATAGAACAGGGGAGAGCTGAAAAGTGCTCCATTATGTTGAACAAATAAAGGCTGACTTGTTTTTATGAACCGAATGTCTTTTCCAAGAAATTGGATATCTGATTTTGAAACACCTGAGATGGTTGTCGTTGTGCTTTCATCGCCTTTACTGATCTTCAATATGTAGTCAGCCCCCGGAACCGTTTCATATTTATTATTGTCGAGGTTGAAAAAGGTAAAGCCGCTTACGCTGAATTTATACTCACCGGCATTTCTTGGGATCACCAGGTATTCAAAAGTTTTACTTCCGCTCACGCCATTGCCTGATGCAGTTACATTGGCATTTACCTTCGGATCATAAGTTTCAAAATCCGGAGGAAAATCAATCTTAGGAGGATCAATCAGTTTGAGGTTACCCTTTCCTGATATTTTTATTTTTAAAGTTACCGGGTCATGTGCTTTTGTTTCTTTTTTATCCAGGTCGGTTTCCATGGAAAATTTGCCTACGGCACCATTGAAGGTTTCTGGTGCGCCTTCCGGCAACTCTTTTACAACGATTTTAACAGGATCGCTTTTCAGCTTGATAGGAATATCCTGAACTGAATTATTGAAGAATGGATTATTGAAGAATGGGTCGTTGAAAAACTGATCTAACGGATCGCGGCTTTGCTGGCGTTTTACCTGCATGCGGGCCACCACTTCACCTTCCATTGGATCAAGGGAAAGGGTTCCGGTTCTTTGCGGAAACAGCACCAGTTTTTTAATGTCTGCAACCTTGTACTGCACGCCATCAACGTTCTCTATATGAAATTCCAGTTGCTGTGGCATCTGGATATCCTGGCTAAAGAACCCTTCAAGTGAAGGCATCTTACTGAGACCATAATTTACAAGAGTAACTTTAGTGTATAGCTTGTAAGTTACAAGCACACCTTCACCGCGATATACATTTGATTTCCCCACGCTGACTTTAAAGAAAACATTCTTTCCGCCGGATTGAACGGCATTGTCACTGCCGGTTTTTCCTGATTGCTGCTGGTTACCGCTTTGTTGCTGTGAAGTGTTGCTTCCTTTTGCTACGGTAATTGTGAGATTATTTGATTGTATTTTCTTTCCTCCCGTTTCAATAGAGGCGGGTGGGATTTTAAATACGCCTTCTTTAACAGCTTGTATGATGTAAGTAAAGGAAATAGATTGCGACATCGAACCATTGATGAATTGCATGGATGTGCTTTGGCTGGGGCCCATCAAAACATTAAAGTCGGCAAAGTTGGGTGCCTGGAAATTCTTTCCGCTGCCTTCTAACTGAAAGGTTAGTTGTATTTGATCTCCAACAGCAACGGTGGTATTTGATGCGCTGGCAGTGAACCTTGATTCTTCGGCATAAGAGAAAACAGAGACTATGCACAGCATTAATGCCGGCAACAGCCTTAAATAATATTTCCTCTTTATTTTCATTTATTAATATGTAAATCTAAAACAACTTCTTTTAAATAATTACTTGTTTGCGCCGAAAGATAAACACTTCCTTTTGTAAATATGGAACAATTCGCGATCCGTAACTACCATTTTTTATTAATAGAGATCTTGGTTGCATCTTTCTTTGTCAGCTTTTTCTGAGTGTTTTTTTCATCATTGTTCAACGCCTGTAAAATTTTCTCAGCGTCTTCCTTTGAGATCTTATCCCGCTTTTTTGCCTGTTTCTCTTCGTCTTTTTGTTGATCCTGCTTCTGTTGTTGCTCTTTCTGCTGCTGTTGCTCGTCTTTTTTCTGATCCTTTTGATCCTTCTGGTCCTTCTTATCCTTCTGATCTTTCTGGTCTTTATTCTGATCCTGCTTCTTCTGCTGCTGTTGCTGTTGTTGTTGTAACATGCTTTGGGCATAGGCAAGATTGTAACGGGTGTCGTTGTCCTTAGGGTTTAATTTCAAAGCATTTTTATATGCATTGATGCTCTCGTTGTATTTTTTAGACTGGAGGTATGAATTGCCAAGGTTGTGGAATGCCTTGGATTGCGTTTCCTTGTCCAGGTTTTTATCTGTTGAAATTCCTTCGAATTGTTTTGTTGCATCTTCAAATTTTCCTTGCTTGTAATAAGCATCTCCAAGGTTAAAAATTGCAGACTTTGAATCTTTGTTTACGCCCAGCGATTTTTTATAATTAACCTCTGCATCACTGTACTTTTTGTCTTGGTACATCTGGTTTCCATCACGAACCAGTTTTCGCTCTGATTGTGCGCTAGCAGCATTGAACAGATATAGAACACAGATCAATATCATGAATAGGGAATTCATATGGCAAGCAGGCTTTTTCAGATATGATTTATGATAATTCATTTCCCGGACATTATTAAATTCAACTTTTCCATCCATTTGCTTTTCCTGTTGCTGATAATAAATTCAAGCAGTAATAGAAACAATCCGGCTCCGAGAAAGTATTGAAACCTGTCTTCATAATTACTGAATTGCTTTGTGCCAAAGGACTTCTTATCCATTTTTCCGATCTCCTTCATGATGGTTTCAAGTCCGTCATCTCCTGAAGAGGCACGGACAAAAATACCCTTGCCTTCTGCAGCAATTTGCTCAAGTACCGTCTGGTCCAGTTTGGTGATCACAGTATTTCCATCCTCGTCTTTCATAAAATCAACCTGTACACCACTGTGATAAACAGGAATCGGTGCGCCGTCAGTTGAACCCATACCAATGGTGTGAATGAGCACTCCTTGCTCATTTGCTTTCCTGGCAGATTCAATTGCATCATCCTCATGGTTTTCCCCGTCAGTGATAATAACAAGGGCTTTGTGTTTATTGTCTTCGCCTACAAATGATTGCAGGGCAAGATCTATGGCAGTACCAATGGCAGTCCCCTGAGTTGGAATGATGTCAGTATCGATGGTAGACAAAAAAAGTTTTGCTGCATTGAAGTCGGTAGTTATCGGTAGTTGCACATATGCTTGCCCCGCGAAAACGATAATGCCTATCCTGTCATTTTCAAGTTTATTGATAAACCTAGAAATTGCTTGTTTTGATCTTTCCAGTCTGTCAGGCCTGATGTCCTGCGCTTTCATTGAATTGGATACATCAAGCGCAATGATGACATCTACTCCTTCTCGTTTAACTTCTTCCAGTTTGGTCCCAATCTGCGGATTGGCAAGTCCAATGACAAGCAGAGAATAGGCAAGTGAAAACAAGATCATTTTGACGAGCGGTTTTCCTTTAGATACTGACGCTGCCAGCTGACCTAGAAGCACTGCATCACCTAATTTTTTCCATGCCTTGCGTTTCATCATGCGCATTGCGATAAACAGAATAATGAAGACAGGCACTACAGTCAGGGCATACAGGTATTCGGGATGTGCAAACCGGAATATACTCATGGCAGTGTTTTTAATATTGTATAACGAAGCAGGCGTTCTATGGCAAGGCAAAGAAGAGCAAGCATTATCAACGGGTAAAACTCTTCGGATTTATTTCTGAATTCCGTTACATCAATTTTGGTTTTCTCCATCTTGTCAATCTCGGAATAAATTTCCTTTAGTTCAGATGTGCGTGTTGCCCTGAAGTATTTACCCCCTGTTTCTGCTGAAATTGCTTTTAGGGTGGCTTCATCAATATCCACAGGAACCATTTGTGTTTGCACTCCAAATGGTGTCCGCACAGGATAGGGTGCCATGCCCTTGGTTCCCACGCCAATCGTATAAACCCTGATGTTAAAAGTCTTGGCAATGTCTCCTGCCGTCTGTGGAGATACTTCCCCCACATTGTTGACTCCGTCTGTAAGCAAAATGATCACCTTGCTTTTTGCTTTACTGCTTTTGATTCTGTTTACTGCAGTGGCCAAACCTTCACCTATTGCCGTGCCGTCTGCAAGCATTCCGCTTTGCAATCCGCCAATTAAATTATTCAGTACAGAATGATCTGAAGTAATAGGGCATTGGGTGAAACTCTCACCTGAAAATACAACAAGTCCGATGCGATCTGTGGGTCTGCCCTCTATAAATTCCCTTGCTACTTTTTTCGCCGCTTCAATTCGATTGGGTTTAAGGTCTTCTGCCAGCATGGAAGCTGAGAGGTCAAGTGCCATCACGATGTCAATTCCCTCTGTAGTCACGTTTTGTCCTCCTGAAGTGGATTGTGGCCGCGCAAGTGCAATAATGACTGCAGTGCAAGCGATACACCAGAGAATAAATGGCAGGTGTTTCAATCGTTGCCGGAAGGTAGGTTTGTATCCCGTGAAGTTTTCAAAAGAGGAAAAGCGAAGGTTGGTCTGGCGCTTGCGGTTCAGGAAAATGTAGATCCCTATCATTACCGGTAACACCAGCAGTAACAGGAAAAAATATTTTTGTGCAAATGTGACTTCAGGAATCATCATGGTGCAACCTCCTTTTTTTCAGTTTGCTCACCGGGATAGAAATCCTCTTTCGTGACTTGTTTTGTTAAGGCAATAAAGTCGAATGCATGCTGCATGGAAAGTTCATTTTCTGAGCCGACAGGAATACCTTTGGCAAACTTGACCATATCGGCCAATTGAAGAATGTACCTCAGCTTTTCATATGCTTCCTGATTTATGAGGTTGTTCCGGAAATGGCTAAGCGTGTCATCACTCGGCATTTCCATTGCTGTTATTGAAAAACGGTTTTCAATGTAAGCCCTTATCGTATCTGAAACTCCGCTATGGTATTCTTTGTAAAATCCCTGTTGCCATAATTTCTGCTCCCTGATTTTCTCCAGGCTCTCAATTGCAATTTCATGTGCCGGGCGCACCGGGATTTTCTTTACTTTTTCTTCAGGTTTGCGTTTCCGTTTTTTCAGCCATCGGATGAGAAGCCATACCAGCACGGCAATTACAATTCCACCGATGATGTAAGGCAATGCTTCCTTGAATGTAAACGGTACATCAATGGGCGGCTTGATGTCTTTTATTTCTTTAGTTGTGTCGACAGGAATAGTTTGGACTTGCATCAGTAATGCCTCTGTTAAAAAACTGTCAGCAGTCGCAGATCCTTTTTGATGTATGATGAATGTGAATGGCTCGATAACAAAAAAGCCAGAATCAAATCCGGTAAGCGTAATTGACTGATGAAATGTAGTCAGTTTTCCATCCTGTAGTCTGGTGGTATCTATTGCTGATCGTTGAACTACATCAAGTTTACGAATTGAATCAGCGATTGCAGGGAAAGTAATATTGGCATCAGCGGGCGCAGTCGCAGACAGGTTGAGATGAAATTGCTCACCGATCCTGATCACGGTTGTGTCAATAGAAGCTATTACCCGGGTTTGAGATTGGGCATTGGCATTCATGCCAAATAACATAAGAATAAAGCAGAAGACCAGTTGCCTTAAACTCCGCTTCATTACGGCGCAATATCGTGTTGATAGTCTGTACATTTTCATTACCCTTTCCTTCCTCTCTTTTTAAACAACTTCATCAATGGCTGTACATAATTGCGGTCAGTGCGAAGATTAATCCAGTCAACGCCGCTTTTTGCAAACGATTCACTCAGCATTTTTTCTCTTTGAGCTGCAATTAATGCAAACCCTTTCCTCACAGATTTGTCGCTGCTGTCGATTTCAATGATCGCTCCGGTTTCAGCATCCTGCAGCCTGATCAATCCCACTTCGGGCAATTCATTTTCCCCCGGATCGTAGATCTTAAAGGCAACGAGGTCGTGTTTTTTATTGGTGAGCTTCAATGCATCATCAAAATTCTTATCCATGAAATCAGAAATGATGAACACGATGCTTTTCTTTTTGATCACATTGGAAACATAACGCAACGCTTCATTGATGTTTGTTTTGCTGTTCTCAGGTTTGAATTCAATCAATTCCCTGATGATCCTCAGGATGTGTGTCTTTCCTTTCTTAGGAGGAATGAAGCGTTCGATCTTATCGCTGAAAAAGATAATCCCGATCTTGTCGTTGTTCTGAATGGCTGAAAAGGAAAGTACTGCGCAAAGTTCTGTGATGAGGTCTTTTTTAAACTGGGACTGCGTGCCGAATTCACCGGATGCACTTACGTCAACGAGCAGAATGACTGTGAGTTCCCGCTCTTCTTCGAAAACTTTAACATAAGGCGCATTAAATCGTGCAGTTACATTCCAGTCAATAGAACGAATATCATCCCCCTGAATATATTCACGTACTTCGCTGAAAGCCATACCGCGGCCCTTAAAGGCACTGTGGTATTCGCCGGAAAAAATCTGGCTTGACAACCCACGTGTCTTTATTTCAATCTTCCGGACTTTCTTTAATAACTCGGTAGTTTCCATTGACCCTTCCTGCCTCCCGCTAAATGGAGGATTAAATTCAAGTGATAATTTTTACTGTGGATAAGATAAATTCTACTCATGTAATATCCTTTCACCTCCCCTTCGGGGAGGATGGGTGGGGCCAACTATGGAACTTCAACAGCATTTAATATTTCGCTGATGATATTTTCAGCAGTTACATTTTCTGCTTCAGCTTCATAAGTAAGGCCGATGCGGTGGCGCATTACATCAGCACAAACTGCACGAACATCTTCAGGTATTACATAGCCTCTGCGTTTAATAAATGCATAAGCTTTCGAAGCGAGTGCAAGGTTGATACTTGCCCTTGGTGAGCCGCCATATGAAATCAGTTGGGCCAGTTTGCTTAATTTATATTCTGTGGGATTCCGGGAAGCGAATACAATATCGACGATGTACCGTTCGATCTTTTCATCCATGTAAACCTCTCTTACCACCTGGCGCGCGTTTACAATGTCCTCCGGACTGATCACTGCATTTGCTTTTGGAAACTCAGCTGCAATATTCTGACGGATGATCATTTTCTCTTCCTCTTTACTTGGATAACCTATCACGATCTTTAACATGAAACGATCTACCTGTGCTTCAGGCAACGGGTAGGTACCTTCCTGCTCTATGGGATTTTGAGTCGCAAGTACTAGAAAGGGCTCTTCAAGTTTAAATGTTGTATCACCAATAGTCACTTGCTTCTCCTGCATGGCTTCCAGCAAAGCGCTTTGCACTTTTGCAGGAGCACGGTTGATTTCATCGGCAAGGATAAAGTTTGAAAAGATCGGTCCCTTGCGAACTGTAAATTCTTCCCGCTTCTGACTATAGATCATGGTACCTAGTAAGTCAGCGGGTAACAGATCGGGTGTAAACTGAATGCGGTTGAATTTCGCATGCACAGCTGATGCCAGTGATTTGATGGCAAGCGTTTTCGCCAGTCCGGGAACACCTTCAAGCAGCACATGCCCGTTGCTGAGCATGCCTATCAATAGCCGCTCAGTCATGTATTTCTGCCCGACGATGACCTTGCCGAGTTCCATTGAAAGGAGGTCCACAAAGGCGCTTTCACGCTGAATCTTTTCATTGATTTCTTTGATATCCATGAGTGTTTTGTATTGAACTATTAATTTATCGTTGTAATGGAAACAGAAGTCCTAAGAATCAATGGTTTATCTTATGGAAAATGGAATAACCATAAATGTCATAAGCTTCTGTAAGCGGGTGCAATTTTATCAAAATAAAGATGAATCACCTATGAATTGATAGGTTAAAAAATGTTAAGTGATTGCAGTCGGTTTACATCTTAAAATATGCTCAAACATCAATCTATTGGTGAATAAAAAGTATTGATCTATATTACCTTTTTTAATTGCCGTTTATAAATTTCAAATGACGTCAAATCAGATAATAAATTTACTTTTTGTACCTTTTCGTACTATACACCTTATTTGAGCTGTATCGCAGGCAATTGCCATGCTTGAAATAACCGGTGATACTACTGTGTATCGCGGAGATACATTGTGTCCCTCTGATACCTGCACTGCCATTGCAGCGCCCGATTCTATTGAAGGTTATTTATCAGGTGTGTGCGGTTCAACAGGTGAGTCATATTCCATTACTCCTGTAACAGGAGCCACAAGCTACAAATGGACAGTTAGTGATACATTGCTTGCTACTGTAGTTTCTCCTGATAATTTAAGCAGTGTTTCTGTTGACTTCAGTGACTCAGTTTCTGCAGTAATGCTCACTACTGAGGCAAAGAGTGCCTGTGCAAGCAGCTCGAGATCGATTCTTATTTATGGCGGGCCCCTTTCCCCAGGCAATATTTCAGGAAGTGATGCTGTATGTTCCGGTGGTGTTGAAGAATATACTATTGGCGGTTCTCATGGTGCTACTTATTATGAATGGACAATTCCATTCGGTTCCATTATTCTCGGAGGGCAGGGAACCGGCTCACTCATTGTTCTGTTCGGTTCCACCAGCGGATACATTACAGTAAATGCTTCTAACGATTGTGATACTTCTGATGGGGATACCTTGGATGTTGCGGTTAAATCCTGCAGGCAGGCACAACAAGTATATTTGGATAAAGGACTAAGAGCATATCCCAATCCAACAACCGGATTTATCACTCTTAAAATAGGAAGCGAAGCAGAAGGTCCATATTTAATTACCGTTTCAGACATTACAGGTAATTATTTACTTCAGAAAGAAGGAACACTTACACATGGTGTTAATGAAATAAATGCCGATTTAAGCAGGTTCAGCAAAGGTGTTTACCTTTTAAAAATGACAACCACCGATCATAGCGAGATAATAAGAGTTTCGGTTGAGTAGAAATTAAAAGAGGAGGTTGCAAATGCGACCTCCTCTTTTTATCTTTGATGAATGAAAAAACTTCTTTCAGCTTTTTTTCTTTTTGTTCCCCTTATTGTTTTAAGTCAAGGAAGAGGAGACACCTGGTGTTTTGGAGAATCTGCCCAAATGAAATTTTCAGGAGGTAGTTTTATTTCTAATGGATCCTCATCAATTTATTCTTCGGAAGAAAGTGCATCAATTTCCGACCAATCAGGAAATCTGTTATTCTGTGTTGGGTCGAATTATTTTCATAGTAATGGTTGGGGCCCTAAACAATTGACCATTTGGGATAGAAACAACCAGATAATGCAAAATGGAGATAGTTTATTTGGCAACTTTTCTGTCACCAATGGTACCTTAATACTTCCAATGGTGAATGATTCTTCTAAATATTTAGTGTTTTCAATAAATCCAGGTATTTATTTTCAAGGTCTATATTGTTCAGTTATAGATATGACATTAAATTCTGGTTTAGGAGGAGTAGTAATACGTGATAGTCTTATCTTAAGTGGGAATCTATCCGAAAAACTTTCTGCTGTTAAACATGCAAATGGCAGTGATTGGTGGCTAATGGTTCACAAAATAATTTTAAATGATAGTTCAGATGTTTTTTATAAATTCTTAATTGACTCTTCTGGCGTGACTTATTCGGATTCGCAAGCAATTGGCACATATTATTGCAACCCAACTAATTATAGCCGTGGTATATTGGGTGAAATGATATTTTCAAATGATGGTTTAAAGTTAGCAGCTGTAGGTTACGACTTAATTGATTTATTTAGTTTTAACAGGTGTACTGGCAAATTAAGTGAATGGATTCCGCTGGATCCTCCTAATCCTGGCATTCCAAATGATTTTTATTATGGAGTTTCATTTTCGCCAAGCGGTAATAGATTATTTGTTTCATCTTTAGCAGATAATCTTGGCCCAACAGATCAATACTTATACCAATTCGATTTAACGTCTCCAAATATTCTTGCATCTCGTACTTTAATTCATCAGTTTTATACCCCACTGCTTAATTTAGGTCAACATCAAATAGGACCTAATGGCAAAATATATATAGCTACTTCTTATGACGCATTTCCTTTGCAGCATGATACAATCTACAATAAGAACCTTAGTGTAATAAACGATCCTGATTCTTTAGGATTGAGTTGCAACTTTCAGCCATTCAGTGTTCCGATAGGTTTGGGCAGTTCTTATCTTGGCTTACCTAACATGCCAAATTATAACTTAGGCGCCTTAGAAATCAACTGCGACTCAATAAATAATATACAGGAGGCATCCAATGTTTTTCAAACACTAACAGCAATACCGAATCCATCCACCGGAGTATTTCATATTGAGAGCAAAGAAAAAATAGAAGCTGTTGAAGCGTTTAATTATACCGGGGAAAGCATTCTGTTTTCAAAAGGGCCATTGCAAGAAATAGATTTACGAAAAGCAGCATCAGGTATTTATTTTCTGAGAGTGCGTACACAAAATGGTGTTACTACTATAAAATTGCTGCGGCAATAGGTAAGAGTCTACAAGCTATAAATGGACAGTGAACGATACTGACTATGCAGTTCTCAATCTAATCGTTTGTAGAACTTTATAGATCAACCTCGAATCGAATTCAATCCTTACTCCTTTATAAACTTGATTCTAAATACCCTGTCTCCCGAATGCAGTTCAAGCCAGTACATTCCTTTGGCAAAAGTGTGCACATCAAATTCAAGTGTCA
>CAYHHK010000064.1:0-3782 GCA_964356415.1 uncultured Flavobacteriales bacterium | reverse complement strand
TTGAAATTTCCGCTTTCAGTAGCTACATGGTAATAATTGGTGGCGCCGGGAATTAATACTCCGTCATGGTACCATTGGTAAGAAACCGCGCCCTGATTGGCAGTCAGCGTATCTCCGTTTTGGGTAATTCCCTGCGGTGACGGATAAGGATAAACAGTAATGTAATTTGAAAATAATAGCGTGTCAATTAAGTTTCCGTTTGAAGCAATCAATGTGACATCATACGATCCGGGTGAGTTGTAGCAAATTACCATTGGATTCACATCGGTGCTTACTGAAGGATTTGCCCCCGGAAAGAACCATTGAAATGATGTGGCATTGAAACTCAGGTTGGTAAAGTCTGTGCATGTTCCCGGACAAATCAGTGAATCAACCGATTGAAATTGGGCAATGATTGATGCGCACTGGATGATGTGAACCGGAACAATAACCGAATCCATTGTAGCATTTAAATAGGTTCGTACAAGTTTTACGAGGTAATTTCCTGTGTTTGTAAAAATATGCCAGGGATAAAATTGCGTGGATGTATTGTAAATTCCCGAAGCCGCATCACTGAAGTTCCATGCAACAGAAGAATAAATGGATGTATCGCCGATATTAAAAAATGTAGTGTCGCTGAAACATGAATCACGGTAGGTCACAGTCGGATAATAATAATACGAAGGATAATTTGGCAATCCGAGTTGTGCCTGACCTGCAATCGCCGGGCCCACGTCTACAAAGTTACAACCCGTTCCACCAACATCCGGGTTATTGATCACCCCCAGGTATGAGGCCCCCAATTGAGCCAGGTAAATTTTCTTATCAGGGCCTAGCTGCAGCGCGCCATTAAAAGCAATAGTTGTACTGCCCAAAAATGCTTCTGAAGCTGCAATAGCCGCGGCAGATCCTGCTTGTACATCATATTGTCTCACTTCGCCGGGTGTGATCCACGCACAATACAGATACCGGTTGTTGGGAGAAAATTCAATTCCATATGCACCACTTCCGGCTGCATGAAATGGAAGCGTGATTGCATTACTTACAATTCCTGTGGACTTATTGAAATCAAACAACTCAAAAAGATTTCCGCTGTTCCATAATGCAGTTGAAAGCTTGTTACCATCTGGGGATGTTTTCATGTAGCCTATATCTCCGGTATTATTTGATCCGGCAAAACTGACAACAGGTACGGGATTTATTCCGGCAGCAGTAAATGAATAGGCATCGAACTCATTGGTGAATGCGTCATGCACAATGATCCAGAAATCCAGGCCATTTGGCTTTTTTACAGAGCATAATTTTTCGCAAACAACTGTAGAGATCAACGAATTCTTTATCGTCACGTCTCCGTTGCCTCCTTGCAAAGTCATGTCCACAATGGAGTAATTAAAATCTGTAAAAGTTTGTCCGACGGTGAATACATAATACTGTGTTGTGCTTCCGGGAAGCAATACGATCATTGCAGACTGTGAAGATGATGAACCACCAAGCAATCCGAATCCGTTTGGCATTTGCACGTGGTTGCGGTTCCAAACGGTGATACCGTCCGTATAAAAGAGCAGGTTTCCCGCAGCATCAGCAACACTTGCACTTCCTTCACTCGTAAATGTTTGTCCGCCGGGGAAGGGCAGGGGAGCTCCGCTGTTAAAATCAAGTCCGCCGTTGTTGCCAAAGAGCCACTTGTTGGCTTCCTTTTGCGCATGACATAGCTGGATATTTAAAATTGAAAACAGAAGAAAAAGAATGAATGGGTTTTTTTTCATGGCGGAAAAAGGTTTTTAGGGATTATCGCGAAGAATATTTTAGAAATTTATTCCTACAGGAAATTTTGCCGTTACTTATTTCTACCCAATACATCCCTTTAGGCAACATTGAAACATCGAACATTATAATACCTGCATACCCGGGAATAGCTGGAGGAAGGGTTACCTTTTCACCTAACATATCGTAAATTAGAACTTCAGCGTTTTCTCCTGAAAGCAATTGGCAGTTAATAAAGAGCTTGTCATCGACAGGATTTGGATAAGTAAATAACAAATTATCTTTTTCCGGAGAATTCATTCCCGCAATCACATCAAAGATCACCGCTTCAACTTCACAGCCGTTGTTGTCAGTTGCAACAACGTTAAAATCACCGCTACCCTGAGCTACATAAAAATATTCAGTGGCACCCGGAATCAAAGTACCATCCTGATACCACTGATAGGATATTGCTCCCTGATTTGCGATCAATGTATCTCCACTCTGTGATATCCCCTGTGGAGCGGGATATGGATAAACTGTTATGTAATTGTTCAGTGTAATTGTATCACTGCCATTGATGTTGGTTGCAATTAGAGATACAGCATAGCTTCCCGGACTATTGTAGCAAATGTTGGTTGGGTTCACATCAGTGCTTATGCCGGGATTCGCGCCGGCAAAAGTCCAGAGGAAGGAGGTACCATTCTGAGAAAGATTATTAAAGTTTGTACAGGTTCCCGGGCAAATGTGATTTGGTGCGGAAAAAAGCGCATGTGGCGGGGCGCTGAACAAATTCGATATATACTCAGGCAATCCAAGCGCAGAAGTTCTTCCCTGCAGGTAAACGGCATCATGAACAAAGTTGCATCCTGTTCCCAATACATCAGGATCATTGATCACATCCAGGTAACCACTGCCTGTTGGTGCAATATAAACTTTGTTGTCAGGGCCAAGCTGCATGCCTGTCGCATCGTAGCTTACAGTAGAACCTATCTGCGTCTGAGATGCAATAACGGCTGCAGCAGAACCTGCATTCAGATCATATTGATAAATAATATAGGTTCCTGAATTTGTTGTTGCATATAACAATGACCCATTCGGTGAAAACTCAAGTCCATAGCATTGGTTACTTCCATTTGGAATAGCAATTTCGTTGCTCACAATTCCTGTCAAGTTGTCGAAATCCATAATCTGTACGTTCACAATACCTGAGCTAACAATGCCACAAGCTATTTTGGTTCCCTGTGGATTAAATTTCATTTGTCCGTACTGACCGGTATTGTGATTTACGCCAACGTTTGAAACAACCGGTACCGGTGTTAAACCTGCAGAGGTTAACAGATATGACCTGAAGCCATTTGTATTATATTCATGCATAGTGATCCATACATCATTGCCGTTTGCATGCTTCGTTGCACATTGTTTTTCAGCATTCACGCCCGGAGCGATCACAATATTTTTATTGCCTGCCACTACATCGCCGTCGCCACCTTGCAAAGTGATGTCAACCACAGAGTATGCAAAATCAGTAAATATTGAAAATACATAATACAGATTGGGATTGCCCGGTTGCTTTATAATAATTCCTGCCTGAGTGGAAGTTGAATTTCCTAACAAACCTGAGCCATTGGGCATTGGAACATGATTTTTGTTCCAGATGGTGGAGCCGTCTGTATAAAACAAAAGACTTCCATTCGCATCAGCAATTGTTGCACATCCCTCAGCAGTATTGAGGACACCATTGGTTAAGGGTACAGGGGATCCGCTGTTAAAATCCAACCCTGCGAGATTTCCGAAGTACCAGATGTTCCCCTCTTTTTGTGCGAAGCCATTCTGAATGAAAAGAACTGAAAATAATAATGATGTGATGAATGTCTTTTTGAACATCGCCATTGGTTTAATCTTTAATAAATTTTACGCGTAATGTTTTTTCAGAAGTGATCAGTTCTACCCAATACATTCCACCGGATAATGAACTGACATCAATTTCCATTGGAAGTTTAGAATCAGGATAGTTTAGACGAAGCACCGAAATGCATTCTCCCTGCATATTATATATC
>CAYHHK010000063.1:0-22379 GCA_964356415.1 uncultured Flavobacteriales bacterium | reverse complement strand
ACAGCTTCAATGATAAAAGGCATCAGGTTTGAATTTCCTTTTGCTGCTGTTTCAATATCAGCAAGGCATTTTTTTGCTTTTTCTGAATTGCGGTCTGCTTTCAATTTATTGATCTTCGCGATCTGCAATGCTCGGATAGAATCATCAATTACAAGATGTTTGTCAAATGGAGGTTCTTCCATTTCAAATTTATTCACCCCTACAATAATTCTTGTTCCATCCTGCACACTCCGTTGGTATGCATAAGAAGCCGCTGCAATTTCATTTTGCATAAAACCTGACTCAATGGCTTGAACAGAGCCTCCCATGGAATCTATTTTATGAATGTATTCCCACGCTTTCGATTCGAGATCATCCGTAAGCGATTCAATAAAAAAAGATCCCGCAAGCGGATCAACAGTATCAACTACTCCGCTTTCATGAGCAATGATCTGCTGGGATCTCAAAGCTATTCTTGCTGCTTCTTCTGTAGGCAATGTCAGCGCTTCATCATAGCCATTCGTATGAAGCGATTGCGTTCCGCCAAGTACTGCACTCAATGCTTGCAAAGTTACGCGCACAATATTATTAGTCGGCTGTTGCGCTGTTAATGTTGATCCGCCTGTTTGTGTATGAAACCTCAACATCATTGCCTTTGGATCAGTAGCCCCAAGCTCCTTCATCATCTTCGCCCACATCCTGCGTGCAGCACGAAACTTAGCAACTTCCTGAAATAAATTGTTGTGTGCATTGAAGAAAAATGAAAGCCGCTTTCCAAAAACATTGATGTCGAGTCCTTTTTCAATTGCTGCTTTTACATATGCTTTTCCATTTGCCAGCGTGAATGCCAATTCCTGCACTGCCGTTGATCCTGCTTCTCTGATATGATATCCTGAAATAGAAATCGTATTCCACTTCGGAACTTCCTTTGCACAAAATTCAAAAATATCGGTAATGATCCGCATCGACGCCTTGGGAGGATAAATGTAGGTTCCTCTTGCAGCGTATTCTTTCAGCAAATCATTTTGTATCGTTCCGGAAATTTTTTTCAGATCAGCTCCTTGCTTTTTTGCCAATGCAATATAAAGTGCAAGTAAAATAGAAGCTGTGGAATTGATGGTCATCGAAGTCGTAATTCCATCCAGTGGAATTCCGTCGAACAACACTTCCATGTCGCGTAAAGAATCAATGGCAACGCCGGCCTTGCCAACTTCGCCTTCACTCAATTCATGATCCGAATCATAACCAATCTGTGTCGGTAAATCAAAAGCTACCGATAATCCTGTAGTACCCTGTCCTAATAAATACTTGTAACGCTTATTGGATTCTTCAGCCGTAGAAAAACCTGCATACTGCCGCATCGTCCAGAGCTTGCCGCGGTACATATCAGCAGTAGCGCCACGGGTGAATGGGAACTCACCGGGCATCTCCGGCTTTGTATCATGAGTGGAATAAACCGGCTTGATTTCGATTCCACTTTCAGTCATTATTTTTTTTCCTTCACTCATTTCTGCAAACGAATCATCAATTTTATGCACTGACTCTATAACATTCGACATTCAACATTCCTTGTTCGACATTCGATATTTGCCTTGTTATCCGATCAGCTCTCGCGCTTCCTTCTTCAACGCCTCCACCGCCGCCAAATGCGGATAATTCTCATCCTTGATCATAATGTCAAAAATTTTCGAACTCAAATGAACGCCCGTTGCTTGCTGTCCTGTTTCACTTGCAGCCATATTGATGATCTTTAGTAATTCCTCCTTGGCATTTTTTACTTCGCCCCATACTTCATTGCTGAGATAGACCTGTTGAGTGAGGTTGTGTTCGAATTCAGAACGAATCGTTGAAAGCAAGTCGCTGTGCAACTGTCCGGCTGAAATTCCTCCCCTGTGCAAACGTGGCAACAATGTGTCAGGAGAAATTCTTTCGAGAAACAATACCATCCTTTCAATCGCCTGAAGCTTGAGCGGCAGGGAATCTTTTTGCATTCCTTTCTTAAGCTCCATCATCCTGATCTGCTGATCGCGATCGATAAATTTTTTTATTGTCAAATACATCCCGCCTAAAATCAAAGCGGCAGGAACAAAATAAAGAAGTACGTCTGTCCAGTTTTTTTCCATTACCATGATCTGAATTTAGTGGTCGCTTCAAATAAATATTTCAGAATTTTTTGTTCCTTATCATCAAGCTTCATTCCCCTTCGCTCATACACCCGGATTGCAACTTCAACTGCTTCTTCCAGACGGTACGTTTTAAATCCTTCCGATCCTCCCCATGAAAATGAAGGAACAAACTTCGGGGGGAATCCT
This sequence comes from uncultured Flavobacteriales bacterium, assembly GCA_964356415.1. Lineage (GTDB taxonomy): Bacteria > Bacteroidota > Bacteroidia > AKYH767-A > 2013-40CM-41-45 > JAPLDB01. The sequence continues at coordinate 20,088 of CAYHHK010000063.1, read as the reverse complement.
GTTCCGAAAATATTGGCACTCACGCCAACAACAGTTCCTGTATTAAACATGGTATTGATACTGCATTTGGAATGGTCACCCATCATCAGCCCGCAGAAAGTAAGACCCGTATTGATAAAGTTTTCGTCACGGTAGTTCCACATCTTAACCTGCGAATAATTATTTTTTAGGTTAGAGTTATTGCTGTCTGCTCCAAGGTTACACCACTCCCCTATCACTGCATGACCCAGGAATCCGTCATGTGATTTATTGGAGTAGCCAAAGATCACTGAATTGCTGACCTCTCCCCCAATCTTGCATTGCGGGCCGATCGTGGTAGCTCCGTAAATTTTGGCGCCCATTTTCACTTGTGCATGTTCTCCTAGTGAAAAAGGTCCACGGATCATCGCTCCTTCCATTACTTCTGCATTCTTGCCTATATAAATGAAACCTCCGGATGCATTCAGCATTGAACATTCAACCTTTGCTCCTTCTTCGAGAAAAATATTCTTGGGGTTAATAACCTGGTTGGTTGAACTTATAGGCTGTGATTTTTTCCCTTTCGTGAGCAGGTTGAAATCATCTGTAAGCACTTTCTCATTCATTGAAAAAATATCCCAGCAAAAAGAAATTTTTATCGCTGCAGGATAAGCTTTAGCATTTGAAATATCAGGTTTATGAAGTGAAGATATTGAGTTCAATTCATCTCCCGATATTCTCCAGGCAATCAGAAATCCGTTCCCTGAAATTTTTTCTCCCGCTTTCAATGCATTGATCTCCTTCGTCAGCAATTCATCAGGTAGCACAGCGCCGTTGATAAGGATGTTATCTGCTTCAGTTTTCAAAGGAAACTTTTCCTGCAAAAAAGATTCGGTAAAAAAAGAAACCTGCTTACCGAGCTGCTTCTCCCATTTCTCACGAATGGTAAGAATACCCATCCTTATCTCAGCAACAGGCCGGGTAAAAGTGAAAGGTAGAAGGCTCAGTCTTGTTTCGTCGTCAAAGAGAATATAGTTCATTCAGTCAGTTGCTGATTTAGTGCGCTAAAAGTAATCAAGTTAAACGTTACCATAAATAGGTCCCGATCAAAAGAAATCAATACAGAGATTACAGTAAAAAAAAAGTCCCTTCCGAATAAACGAAAAGGACTTCACATTTTTTTTATGAAATTATTTTACCGCTGCCTTTTTTGCGAAACGGGTCTTGAATTTATCTACACGTCCTGCAGTATCGATCAGCTTCATCTTGCCCGTATAGTACGGATGCGACATGTGTGAGATTTCAAGCTTTACCAGGGGATATTCGTTGCCATCTTCCCATTTAATGGTATCTTTTGTTTCAACAGTGCTGCGAGTCAGGAATGCATAATCACAGGATATGTCCTTGAAAACCACCATTCTGTAGTTTTTCGGATGGATGTCTTTTTTCATTTTATTCTATTTTTGGGGCTGCAAATGTAAGCGATTTTATCAAATACACAAGTCAAAATTTCACGCCAAAAGAAGAAAAAAAACAACCCTTTTAGCATTAAAAATGACTTTCCATATTAAGCTTGATTGCCTTTCGAAGCTTTGTTATTCCAAGGGTTCTGCCATTTTATTCTCATTGTCTGCTGTCTGTTATTATTCATTGACATCAGCAATTTCATGCCCGACTGCTTTATCATTACAACGTAAAGCTCAATACTCAATACTTAATACATCTTACTTATTGCTACTTGTTACTTTCTTCCTACTTTTGAAAGCTAAACTCAACATCCTTTTACCGGTCTCACCGGAACTCTCAATTTAAAAAAAATGAAACAAGCGATCATTGATCAACTGGAATTGCTCATTAAGGAAGAACAAACCGATGAGCTCTTTTCGAAAGCGGAAGAACTAGGAAGCGAATACCTCAAAGTATGTGACCGGTTGAACCACGAAATGCTGGACAAATTTATTGCTGAAGGCGGAGCAGCAGCCGATTTTGAGGCACCAAAAGATCCCCTCGACAGCCATTTTAATGAACTCATTCTCATCTTAAATGACCGTGAGAAGAAATTCAAAAAACAACATGCCAAAGAAGTTTCTGAGAAACTGACAGCCAAACAGCAAATTGTTGCTGACCTTGAAAAACTGGTTGCCGAAGAAACAAATATCGGTCGGGCTTTTCAGCAATTTAAAGAACTGCAGACCAAATGGAATGAGATCGGAAATGTTCCACTGAAAGAATACAAGAATGTGCAAGGCGCTTATCACCGCCATGTGCACAACTTCTATTACAATATGAAGTTGAGTAAGGACCTTAAAGAACTCGACTTCAAAAGAAACCTCGAACACCGTACCGCACTCCTGAGTAAAATCGAATCTCTCAACCAGATGGAATCCGTTAAAGGAGTTGAGCGACTGATGAATCTGTACCGCATGGAATGGAGTGAACTTGGACCCACAGCGCCCGAGACGATTGAACCACTCCGGACACGTTACCGTGAACTTATTGGCCAGGCCCTCCAGCGTATTCGGGAGTTCTATCATTCACGACAGGAAGACGAGAAGAAACATCTGGAAGAAAAGAAAATTCTGCTTGAACGCGTTCAGAAAATAAGTGAAGAAAATTTTGACAATGCCCGTCAGTGGCAGACGATGACTGATACCATTGAAAAGATTCTCGACGACTGGAAAAAGATCGGATATGCACCAAAAGGCGACAATGACAAAGTATGGCATGACCTGCGGAGTGCTATCAATCAGTTCTATACTAAGAAGCGTGGATTCTTCGGCGACCTGAAAAAGACTTATAAAGAAAATAAGGAAAAGAAAGCAGCGCTTGTTGCAAAAGCTGAAGCGCTGAGTAAAGAAACCCATGAAGTCTGGGATGAACCTACCAATAAAATAATTCAGCTGCAACGGGAGTGGAAAGAAGCCGGCCACATTGATTATGGTGATGAAAACAAACTCTGGAAAAAATTCCGTGAGGCCTGCGATCAGTTTTTCAATGCGAAAAACGATTTCTTTAAACTTCGTGATGCAGACCAATATAAAAACCTTGAACTGAAAGAGGAACTGATCAAACGTCTGGAAGCTTATACATTAACAGGAAATGCAGAAGAAGACCTGAAAGTACTGAAGGATTTTTCTGCTGAATGGAAAGACATTCCGCATGTACCTTTCAAAGAGAAAGAACGCATTTATGGCAAGTACAAAAAAGCCCTTGATGCAAAATATGATTCCATGAAACTTGAATCAGGACAAATGCATTTACTGAAATTCAAGAATAATATTGATATGCTTGCCGGCAGTGACCATTCAGACAAGCTGATGAGCAAGGAACGCAACATGATTAAAGAACGAATGCAGAAGTTGCAGGGCACAATCAATCAGTATGAAAACAACATGGGCTTTTTCACACACTCCAAAAACATGGGTGGCTTGCTGAAAGAGGTTGAAGAAAATCTCGCGAAGGCAAAAGAAGAAATGGAGTTGCTGAAGAAGAAGCTGAAGATGATGAGCGACACGAAGCCCGCATGATGTGATATAAATCGAACACTGATTGACGTGATGGTCATAACACGTTATGTTTTATTTGCAAATTGCATCGCCACCAATATCAAAAGCCGCTATCACTGAAAGGACATATAATTCAATGACTTTTTTAGTGAATCCTGTGCTCTTATTGCTTTAGATATTCATAACAGTATTTATTTTTTGCCTGCACAATGGAAGAAGAAAAAAAGGACATTCCTGCAGTTGAAAATCCAAATCGATTCACCGGCCTCACGCTGATAAAACCTAAAACAGTTGCTGCGGGAATTCCGGCGGTAATTGAAAGCGCATCGCGTATACTTTCTGAAATGGGTGTAACGCGCGGTTTGAAGGCGCTGAATAAACTCAACCAGAAAGACGGCTACGATTGTCCGGGCTGCGCATGGCCTGATCCGGATGACGACCGTTCCCGCATCGCAGAGTATTGCGAAAACGGAGTGAAGGCAATTGCAGAAGAAGCAACAACGAAAACACTTACTTCAGATTTTTTTGCAACAAATTCAGTTGCAGAACTTGCTTCATTGAATGATTATGAGATCGGAAAAAAAGGACGGGTAGCACAACCGGTTTACCTGCCGAAAGGTGCAACACATTACCAGCCTATCAGCTGGGATGAAGCATTTCAAAAAATTGCTGCTCACCTGAATGCACTGGCTTCTCCGGATGAGGCAGTCTTCTATACTTCCGGACGCACAAGTAATGAAGCCGCTTTTCTTTACCAGCTTTTTGTAAGAGAATTTGGCACAAACAATTTACCTGATTGCTCCAACATGTGTCATGAATCCAGTGGCGTTGCATTGACCGAATCACTGGGTATCGGAAAAGGTTCAGTTACCCTCGAAGATTTCTATAAAGCAGAAGTCATCATTATCCTCGGACAAAATCCCGGCACGAATCATCCGCGCATGTTATCTGCCTTGCAGAAGGCAAAAGAAAACGGGTGCATAATTATTTCAGTAAATCCACTCAGAGAAACCGGACTCATTGGCTTTAATAACCCGCAAACGATCAAAGGCGTCCTTGGAATAAAACCTTCACTTACAAATCAGTTTCTTCAGGTAAAAATCAACGGTGACATGGCTTTGCTGAAAGCAATAGAATTATTGCTGCTTGAAGCCGATGAAAAAAAACCCGGCTCCGTTTTCGATAAAGAGTTTATTGCAGATCATACGGAAGGCTATAATGATCTGGTTTCCCATTTGAAAACACAAAACCTCACAGCACTTGCAGAACAATGCGGAATTACAATAGTAGAAATAAAACAGGCCGTAGAAATAATTAAACACAAAAAGAAAATCATTGCCTGCTGGGCCATGGGATTGACACAACATAAAAACGCTGTCGATTCAATAAAGGAAATTGTGAACCTCCTGTTATTGAAAGGAAGTATTGGAAAACCCGGTGCTGGTACTTGTCCGGTGCGCGGACACAGCAATGTGCAGGGCGATCGTACGATGGGTATTTATGAAAAACCATCTGCAAAATTCTGCGACGCAATTCAAAATGCATTTGGTTTTGATCCGCCAAGAAAGCCCGGATACGATACTGTAGAATCTATTTATGCCATGCACAATGGAAAAGCAAAAGTGTTTTTCGCCCTGGGAGGGAATTTCCTTTCTGCAACACCGGATACGCTTTTCACTGCGGAAGCTTTGCGCAAAACCAAACTTACTGTACATGTTTCCACCAAACTGAACCGCAGCCATTTTGTGCATGGAGAAGAAGCCATCATCCTGCCCTGCCTTGCTCGTAGCGACAAAGATGTTGTTAACGGAGAAGAACAATTTGTCACCACTGAAAACAGCATGGGCGTTATTCAGTCTTCAAAAGGAAACCTGAAACCGGTTAGCGAAAACCTGCTGAGTGAACCCGTAATTGTTTCGCGCCTTGCAAAAGCAGTGATGGGCCATAAATCAAAAGTGAATTGGGATAACTATCTCTCCCATTACGATTTGATAAGAGACGATATTGAAAAAACGATCCCTGGTTTTGGCGATTACAACAAACGCGTGCGCAAACCCGGTGGATTTTATCTTCCAAATGCTTCACGGGATAAAACTTTTACGACCTTAGCAGGTAAGGCACAATTCAACATTTCTGAAATCCATCCAATTAAACTTGCACCTGACGAATTCCTGATGATGACCATCCGCAGTCATGACCAGTTCAACACAACTATTTACGGATTAAACGACCGCTACCGAGGAGTGCTCAATGAGCGCAGGGTTATTTTCATGAATGCAAAAGACATTGCAAAACAAAATCTGAAAGCGGGTGATGTGGTTGACATCTGTAACAATGAAGGCGGCATTGAACGGACAGCACATAGGTTCATCATTGTTGAATACAACATCCCTGAAAAATGCACAGCCACTTATTTTCCGGAAACAAATGTACTGGTGCCGATTAATATTACGGCTGATAAAAGCAATACGCCGGTTTCGAAAAGTGTGATCATTAAAATAAGGGCAGCTGGCTGAAGGAGTAAGAGACCTGAAGATTTTATTTGCATTTTAACTTTTTCGTACTAACCTTTGAGCGTACTTTTTATTTTTCATTCACTTAAACTCTTTTCTCATGAAAAAAATTCTAAACCTCTCATTCATTATTATTTTCATCTGCTCTTCTCCCCTGTTGGCTTCCAATTATTATTGGGTTGGCGGAACAGGAGCATGGAGTGACTATGCTGCACATTGGGCTACAACCAGTGGCGGAACTGTATTTCATGTCACAATACCCAGTCCTGCTGATGATGTGTTCTTTGATGCGAGTTCTTTTCCGTCAACTGGGGATACGGTCTATATGGACACAACGATTACTAATTGCAAAAGCATAAACTGGAGTAGTGCAACAAATACGCCCAGCATTTCAGGAACTATACAAATGGATTTGTATGGATCTTTAATTCTGAGTCCGAACATGAACTGGAACTGCAATGGCGGGCTTCATTTAAAATCAACTGCTCCAGGAAATATTATAAACACTGCCGGACATGCCTTAATCGGACAATCATCTTCAATGAACCTGCTGTTTGAAGACACCGGAACCTGGCAACTGCAAAGTGCACTCACTTTAGGAACAGGAGCAGGTAATCCCGGAGTAATTGATCTTGATAAAGGAACATTTTATACCAATGGTTTTTCTATTAATTGCTACCGTGTCATGTCACTGATGAGTTCTGCATTTTCCTTATTCCTTGATACCTCTGTAGTGAATTGCTTCAACTGGAATCTATCAGGACAATCATTACTTTCCATGAATTTGGATGCCGATAGCGCAATAATTCAGGCTGATTCCTTTGATGGCGGTAAAGGATTTACCTACTTCAATATCGCAGGTGTTTCCTGCACGGCCGACAGTTGTATTTTTAATGATGTCAGCTTCGTCTCGATATCCGGAAATGCAAATACATTTCATAACGCATCCTTGTTTAGTTCTAATAATGCTATCTGGGGAAGCAGCAGCACCTTCAACAAACTGATCATGCCGGGTTCAACCTGCGACTTTTACGGATCCAATCAATATGATACACTCATTTTCAATAACCCCGGACAAACAATTTCTATCGTTGATGGAAGTACAATAAGTATCAACAGTTTGCTAAGTGCCGATGGAAACTGCAGCGGGCTTACATCTATCGGCTCAACCGGTTCAGCTTCAATTTATAAAACCGGAGGTACAGTAACATTAAATTACATTTTACTTCATAACATTTCGGCTTCAGGCGGAGCAACCTTTATTGCAAACAATAGTGTGAATGCTGGCAATGTGTCAGGGTTTACAATCAATGCACCTGCCCCACAGAATTTATATTGGGTGGGTGGAACAGGAAACTGGAATGACATAAACCATTGGGCTACTACAAGCGGGGGGGCCGGTGGAAGTTGCGTCCCAAATCAATTCGATAATATTTTTTTCGATGCAAACTCCTTCCCTTCTGCGACTGATACTGTTTATACTGCAAATGTTCCGATGTATTGTCACACTATGGATTGGAGTGCGGTAACCAATTCACCTGCCATTTCCGGGACTATGCAACTGGATTTGTATGGATCTTTCATTCTGAGTCCGAATATGAACTGGAACTGCGATGGTGGTCTTCATTTAAAATCAACTACTCCTGGAAATATCATTAACACTGCGGGAAATCCACTAATCGGACAGTCATCTTCAATGAACCTGCTGTTTGAAGACACCGGAACCTGGCAACTGCAAAGTACACTCACTTTAGGAACAGGAGCAGGTAATCCCGGAGTAATTGATCTTGATAAAGGAACATTTTATACCAATGGTTTTTCTATTAATTGCTACCGTGTCATGTCACTGATGAGTTCTGCATTTTCCTTATTCCTTGATACCTCTGTAGTGAATTGCTTCAACTGGAATCTATCAGGACAATCATTACTTTCCATGAATTTGGATGCCGATAGCGCAATAATTCAGGCTGATTCCTTTGATGGCGGTAAAGGATTTACCTACTTCAATATCGCAGGTGTTTCCTGCACGGCCGACAGTTGTATTTTTAATGATGTCAGCTTCGTCTCGATATCCGGAAATGCAAATACATTTCATAACGCATCCTTGTTTAGTTCTAATAATGCTATCTGGGGAAGCAGCAGCACCTTCAACAAACTGATCATGCCGGGTTCAACCTGCGACTTTTACGGATCCAATCAATATGATACACTCATTTTCAATAACCCCGGACAAACAATTTCTATCGTTGATGGAAGTACAATAAGTATCAACAATTTGCTCTTGATCCAATCCGATCCCGGTTTCCCAAGCAGCATCGAATGTACCACCGGCACAGCCTCCATTTCCAAACTAACCGATACCATCTGTACCGATTTCATCTACTTGAAAAACATTTCAGCCACAGGCGGCGCAGTTTATTTTGCCGGCGACCACAGCGTTGATCTCGGCGGAAACACAGGATGGAACTGGACTCGCTGCGCTCCACTCATCAGCAACGTGTGGCCGGGTGATTGTAACTACGATCTCGTAACCGACAATTTTGATTTGCTCAACATCGGTGTTTCGTTTGGTGATACAGGTTACGTGCGTCCTGCTGCATCATTAAGTTACACAGCACAACCTTGCCAGGATTGGTACTATCAGTTTATCAATGCTGCCAATGTGAAACATGCAGACTGCAACGGAAATGGAATCGTGGATGCAAATGATTCCACTGCTATTTCACTTAACTATGGCCTCACCCATCCTGCACGCCTTATGTACCAGGATGAAAATAATAGAATAGGAACTGAACTCGCTTTTGTATTACCGCCTGTAATTGTACCGGGATCATCTGTGAGTGTTCCGGTAACACTTGGCACAAATGTTTATCCTGCCAGTAATATTTATGGAATTGCCTTTACAGTCAATTACGATCCGGCATTCATTCAACCGGGAACCATGAGCATAGACTATACATCTTCATGGGTGGAGAATGCTGGAAATCATTTACACCTCGAAAAAGATTTTCCGGGAGCAGGAAAAACCCATATTGCCTTCACCCGCATTGACCACAGCGATGCATCCGGATATGGAATGATTGCAACGCTTAATTTCATTGCATCCCCGACTGCAAATGGTCCGTTCAGTTTATCATTCAGTCATGTACGTGTGATCTCACACAATGAAATTGAAATACCGATTCAAACAGGCGTAAGCACCACATGGGTTAATATTGAAGAAACAGGAAATGAAATCTCTTCAACTGTCTTTCCAAATCCGATGACGAAAGATGCACAGGTCACTTTCTCCAACCCGAATCATGAAACATGGTATTTCACAATGAAGGATTTAACCGGTAGAATTGTAAGTCAACAGCAATCTACTTCTGGCAATTTGTTTCAGATTGAAAGAAAAAACTTAAACAGTGGTATCTATTTCTACGTCATTAATAATGAAAAAGGCGCAGCCGGATTCGGTAAACTAATCATTGATTAACTATTACTCTTAACCATTGACCCAATGACGGCTGCTTCAAATGACTAATGACTCAATGACCAGTGACAAATTACCTAATGACCCACACCTCCGCTATCGCTTCGGCGTGCGAAGAATGACGGCTGCTCTTCGGCTGTATCCCGGCGGCTTTCTTCTCCCCCTTTGGGGGTTAGGGGGCCGGCTGTTTCTGCTTCTCACTTCCTCCCAAACCACCACGCCAGCCAAACTCCCACAATCGCCCAGTTGAGGAAAACATCCAGAATCATATCAATGGTATAATTCCATGGTATTGCCATCCAGTTGTAATTGATCAGTGGTCCGCAGGCATTTACGATCAATCCGATTACCAGAGCAAACCACCAGCGCTGGAAAAAAGACGTAGTTGTTGAGAAAGCAGGAACCAGTATGATGCAGGCTGCAAACACTGCAAGAAAGTTGAAGAAAAATCCGCGGGGAATATTCATCGAATATCCTTCTTTGATGTAATAAACAGTAGCAACAGGCTTACCTTCATTTTCTTTCATAACCTTTTCCATGTCAGCCTGGTATTTTGGATCAAACGATGAAACATTTCTATTGTCAGCCATCGGCATCCAGTAAGCGCCACTTTTCAGGTTGTTATCTGCCAGAACTTTTAACACTGAATCCTGTGCAGGTGTGTAATTGATAGTGTGCTGGTGAATTGGCAAAATCGACCAGGCTAAAAAGCTCCATACAAAAAGAATAACAGAGCCCACGATTGGTCCGATGAGAAGTTTTTTCATGAGATTATATTTTAAGGTTAGATGGTAATTTTTCCTGTAAACGATTTATTAAAATATCGAAATTTAAATCCCTGCCGATTTCGGGATTCGACATTTTCCATTCGAAATTTTCAAACCGCTATTTTGCTCGCTTATAAAAAAAGTCAATCTTATTCTCTTTGCCCTTTTCCTTCCCTTCAATCCATGCATGACACTCATCAGCATTAACATTCTGATAAACCACTCGTTGAGGAAAATCATGCTCCGGATTTTCAAAAATAAATGTGTTGTTGTCCTCCGAAATTAAAGCGAAAGTTACGGGCATGATGTTTTCACCGGGAGAATTGATAACAGGGTAATAAGTAAATACCTGTTTCCCTGCAATGCAACTGATGGTTGCTCTCTCTATCAGGGTTGTATCATTTCCCTTTACTTCATAGCTTCTGCATTTGATGGAACCGGTCCCGCCGGCTGTCCATTCCTCTACCATCACAGACTCCTTTTCTTCCATCTTCCAGGTTCCCATCAGCCAGGAAAACTTTTTCAGGCAATCATTGACCTGAGCATGAGAATTATTTCCAATGAAAATAAATGCAAAAAATGCCAGGGTGATATATTTTTTCATAATGCCGATTTTAAGAATGCATAAAAATGAAAAAGTTCCCTTGAATAAACAAGAGAACTTTTCAAATAGTGACAATTTCTTTGGCTGTTCTTTCCCTCTCCTTTGGAGAGGGATTAAGGGTGAGGCCGGAATCTCCTCCCTTCTCCTTTGGAGAAGGGCTGGGGATGAGGCCGGCTGCTCCTCCTTTCCCCTTAGGGGAAGGGCTGGGGTTGGGGCTCCTACGCCTGCGCCACAGGAACCACGCTCACATAGCTCTTTTCGTCTGCCTTTTTTCTGAAAACAACTGTTCCGTCAATCAATGCGAACAAAGTATGGTCTTTACCAATTCCTACGTTAAGTCCGGGATTATGAACCGTGCCGCGCTGACGCACAATAATGTTTCCGGCAATGATCTTTTCACCACCATATATTTTTATTCCGAGGCGCTTGCTGTGCGACTCACGTCCGTTTCTTGAACTACCGACTCCTTTTTTGTGTGCCATTTTGGTTTGAAGTTTGAGGTTTTCGGTTTAACGAATAACCAATAACATTTAACGATTAACTTACTTACGCTTTGATAGCTGAAATCTGAATCTTCGTCAAATCCTGACGATGACCGGTTTTCTTCTCATATCCTTTTCTGCGTTTCTTCTTAAAGATAATCACTTTGTCGCCACGAAGGTGGTTAAGAATAGTCGCTGAAACAGAAGCGCCTTTCAATGAAGGAGAACCTACTTTCACCTTACCGCCATCATCAACGAGGAGAACCTCATTAAAATCAAGCTTCTTACCTTCTTCACCTTCCAAACGGTGAACGATGATTTCCTGGTCTTTTTCAACTTTGAACTGCTGACCTGCTATTGTTACGATTGCGTACATTTCTTGATTTACTTTAAAAAGGGACGCAAAAGTAAGAATTCATTTCTTTTGTGCAAACAAACTGCAAAGAAAAATGTGTCGCTTTCCGGAGAAAAACAAGGCCAGCTATTCGACAATGAATTTCCCGGTGATTGGAACCCCATTGGCACCTCTCAAAGTCCCTACGTACACCCCTGCCTCAAGGAAAGAAACGTCTATTTTGACTAAATTTTGGGGCAATTCAATCACTATACACGTTCTTCCTAAAACATCAGAAATGGTCAGTTTATTTTGCACCGGTTGAATATCTCCGAAATCAGGCACAATATAATCGCTGGCAGGGTTTGGATAAAAGTCAACATCTTGATGCTTCGGCAAACTCTGATTTTTTATACCCATCACTACCCCATTTTCATTGTAAACAGAAATTCCATTTGAAGTGCCTATCCATTTATTGTTAAAAATGTCCACATCAATATCGCTGATATAATTCGCAGTAAGTCCCGAATTCTGAACAGCAAAATTGGTGAATGTCGTACCGTCAAATTTGCTCAATCCATTCTGTGTTCCGATCCATAATATATTGTTGGTATCGACTGATAGAGCTGTAATAAAATTCCACGGCAAACCATCAGCGGTTGAATACATCGTCCACAATGTTCCATCCCATTTAAACAGGCAGTTTCCACCATACCATACGTTCCCGTTTTTATCGAGGGCTCCGGCATGACAACCACCACCGCCTGCCGGAAGATAATTTGTCCAGGTGCTGATGCGGTCAAAACGATTCAATCCATAACCAGGACTGGCCATCCACACATCACCATCAGGAGTATTAAATATATCTTCGGTATGAGATCCTGCATTGGGAAAAAAATCAGTCCAGGTTGTTCCGTCAAACCTGAATGGCCCTGCATTGGTTCCGGCCCATACCGAATTATCAGCGTCAACATTCACAGCATTGATGTATGTATTTGTAAGTCCTGAATTTGAGGTATCATACCTGAACCAGTTCGTTCCATCATATTTGACAAGCCCTTCATTCGTGCCAATCCAGTTGTTTCCTGTATGATCCCGTGCAATGGATGTAACTGCACTGTTTAGAAAAGAAGAGTTTGTTGAATCAAAATTCTGCCATGTCTGCCCGTTGAAGTGGGTGAATCCAAGATAATTGATTGACCAGATGTCTTGCTGATCGTCAATAAAAATCTTGCTGCCACCATAAGAATTCAGCCCTGAATTGGATGTGTTGATTTTGGTAAACCCGCTGCTATCATATTCATGCAAACCTGCAGATTCAGTCCCGGTAAAAAACCTGTTCCCGCCATCAATAACCAAATGATTAAGGTATGCCGGAAGTCCTGTTGAATCGATACTCCAGTTTGTACCATCAAACTTTACAATGGCTGATGTACTTCCGAAGTTGTCAAAGTTCCCGATCCAGAGATCTCCCGAAGTATCAAGAGCCATACATTCTACGCGTGAATAAGGAAGTCCGGAATTCGAAGGATCATATACTGACCATACGCTGCCGTCAAATTTTGCCAGCCCCTCACCCTGGCCGAAATCACCATGTGTGGCAACGAAAACTTCATTGTTCCTGAAAACCAAATCTGTTGTATTGTAAAAAGCGAACGGAGCAACATTGAAATCATAGAGGATCCAGTTGGTTCCATCGAATCGTTCCATTCCATCACTGGAGCCAATCCACTTTTCTCCGGAAGGTGAAATGAAAACCCGTGCAGCAAACTGGCTGCTTATGTTAGAATTAGAAGTATCATATACGGACCATGTGGTCCCATCGAAGGAAATTAAGCCGGTAGAACTCGCAATCCATTTCACCCCGTTCTGTTCAACAGCTATGTCCCTCAGGTAAGGATTTGGCAAACCTGAATTGGCAGTATCGTATAAAGCCCAGTTACTTCCGTCAAATGAACTCAGTCCTGCTTCCGTGATCATCCAAAGATTTCCATTGGGCTCCACATCCATTGCCGAGATTTCATTTCTTGGTATTCCTGAATTCCCTTTATTAAAGAATGTTACTTGATCAGTGACCTTATCATATTTCACCAATCCGCCCGAGGTAGCGATCCACAAACTATTTCCACTCGTCGCAATGTCATTGATGACATCACCATTGGTATAGTTCATCCAAATTGGATTTTGAGTAAAACCCTTTGAAGAAATTACAACTAACAAAACAAACAGGCATCTTTTGAAAAAGGAAGATTTAACTTTCATGGCAATTAATTAATAAATTAATAAAATATCACTCTTATAAATTCCTTCAAAGGTAAACGGAATACCTTTGTACCGGCAATGGATAAATTCAGGCAATACTGGTAATATTACAAAATGGAAAAACAGTTCACCAATAGGCTAATAGATGAAACGAGCCCTTACCTACTTCAGCATGCGCACAATCCAGTGAACTGGTTGCCATGGGGGGATGCAGCATGGAACTTAGCTAAAACAGAAAATAAACTTGTGCTAATATCCATCGGATATTCAAGCTGCCATTGGTGTCATGTGATGGAACATGAAACATTTGAAGATACCGGCGCTGCAAAACTGATGAATGACCATTTCATCTGCATCAAGGTTGACAGGGAAGAGCGGCCGGATATTGACCATGTATACATGAGTGCTGTGCAGTTAATGACAAATCAGGGAGGCTGGCCGTTGAATTGCATCTGTCTGCCTTCAGGAAAACCAATTTATGGTGGCACTTATTTTCAAAATGCGCAATGGCAAAATATTCTTACCCAGTTGTATGACTTTTATTTGAACAACCCTGCAAAAGCTGAAGAATATGCCGAAGAACTTACACAGGGGATCCGACAGATGGAACTGGTTCAGCAAAACAAAAATGAAATAAGTTTTTCAAAGGAAGAATTGAAACCGGTAGTGGAGAATTGGAAAAAATATTTTGACCTTGTCGAAGGCGGCCCAAACAGAGCCCCTAAATTTCCGATGCCGAACAATTATGATTTCCTCTTGCATTATGCTGTTGCAGAAAAAGATGAAGCATTAAAAGATTACGTTTTGCTCACGCTCGACAAAATGGCTTTTGGCGGAATCTATGATCATGTTGGCGGTGGTTTTGCAAGATATTCTACTGATTCCCTCTGGAAAATTCCCCACTTCGAAAAAATGCTTTATGACAATGCGCAACTGGTTTCGCTTTACTCACATGCTTACCAGCTAACGAAAAAGGATTTGTACAAACAGGTGGTATATGAAACACTGGATTTCATTGAAAGGGAAATGACTTCCACCGAGGGCGGATTTTATTCGGCCCTGGATGCAGACAGCGAAGGAGTGGAAGGAAAATTTTACGTGTGGACAAAAGCTGAGCTTGAAAATATTCTTGGAGAAAAATTCAACGCATTTGCCGACTATTATAATGTAAACCAAATCGGCTTCTGGGAGCACTATAACTATGTTCTTTTGAGAAAAGAAACAGATGATGTTATTGCTTCATGTCAAAACATTTCAGTTCAGAAGCTGAATGACCTGATTTCAGAATCAAAAAAGCTTTTACTTGCAGAAAGAAACAAAAGGACTAGACCAGATCTGGATGACAAACAACTCACTTCGTGGAATGCGCTGATGATAAAAGGATATTGTGATGCATACGAAGCATTCGGAGAGAAGAAATTTCTTACGGCAGCAATAAAAGCAACATCATACATTCTGAATAATAAAAAACACGATGGTGGACTTTCTCATGTGTTGCCGATGAAACGGATTTCCCCATCGCCACTTGGGGATGAAGCCGTGAGAGGAGCTGGTTTTCTGGAGGACTATTCATTTTTTGTTGAAGCCCTCATTAAACTTTACGAAACTACTTTTGAAGAGAAATATCTGGACGAAGCAAAACACTTTGCTGACTATGCTCTGGCACACTTTTTCGATGAACAAACAGGTATGTTCTTCTTCACATCCAATCTTGATTCACAATTAATTGCACGCAAAAAAGAAATCCACGACAATGTAACCCCTGCTTCCAACTCATCCATGGCCAAAGCCTTGTTTCTGCTTGGAAAATATTTTGACGACAAAAAGTATTTACATATTTCCAAAACCATGCTCCACAATGTAAAAAATGAAATGGCGCGTTATGGTTCATCTTTTAGCAACTGGTGCGAATTGATGATGTGGAACACCTATCCGTTTTATGAAATTGCAATTGCGGGAAAAGATGCTGAAGAAAAAAGAAAAGAATTAAGCACCCATTATTTGCCGAAAAGAATAATTGCAGGAACAATCAACCAGGTATCAAAACTGCCGCTCCTGGAAAACAGGTTAAAAGAAAATAAGACGTTGATTTATGTTTGTGAGAATTATGCCTGCAAATTGCCTGTGGAGAACGTAGAAGAAGCGATCAATCTTTTATTAAACTAATCCGGTTTGCCGGAGAAACAGAATCACTTCTTTGTGAATATTCTCATCAGCAAGAATAGGAAACTCAGAAAAGGTCATGCAACTTTTACCTGGACAAATACTTCATTTTTTAAAAAGCGGGAAGCATACCTAATTGCCTGATGAAGCCCTTTTTCACTCAACTGCGGATAGCTTTTGATTATCTCAGGCAATGTGGCTCCGGATGCAAGCCATTCAAGAATAATATCCACGCTTATGCGTGTTCCTTTTATACATGGCTTTCCGCCCAATGTATCAGGATCTGAAGTAATCAATGGAAAATCGGTTGGTTGCATTACAATTAAATTATTCTCCAAACATAATCCATTTCGACCCACAATGCAAAAACAAATAAGAGAAGAGCATGCCTATTCTTTTTTACAACACATAGACAATTTGTCCGCTTATAGCGTTACAAATCATTGAATTCTTCATTTGTAATTTGCGCCTGTTTCAGAATCTTTTTCAACAGCCCCAGACCAATTTCTTTATGAAGCGGAATTGAGAGCGTGTACAAATAACCTTCTTTAATCATCATCACATGCGAACCCTTCTGTCGTACTTCCTTCCACCCTCTGCGCTTAAGTTTTTTTATTACCTCCGCACCTGAAAATAGCTTCAACGCTCCGCTTATACATTTATTGCGATGCGTTTACCCCAGGCGTTCTTTACCTTTTTCACTTTGCTCTTGTCATTCATAACTTCTAACCATCCTTCAATTGCCTCTTTGATGTTACGCGTTACTTCTGCAAGAGTTTTACCCTGGCTAAAGCAGCCCGGCAATGCAGGCACTTCAGCCACATAATATCCGGTTTCGTCCTTTTCAATCACAACTTCCAATCTCATACTACGGGTTTTTAATTTTCTCCAAATATAATCCATTTCACCCCGCAATGCAAAAACAGATAAGTTTAGCCGTAGTCTTTTCGCAAGAATCATTAAAATTGTTGAAATGAATTCATCCTGATAAAGTAATTTCGTTTGATTCCTTTAACATTACACCATGCAGCTGAACCGTTCCATATTCTGGGATACAAATTTTGACACCATCGATTGGCAGAAGCAGCGGGGAGATGTTATTGACCGTGTTTTGCACTATGGTGATCTGAATGACTGGAGGGAAATCCTGAATTTTTATGGACATGCCATCATCCGTGAAGAAATTCTCAACAGAAGATATCTCAACAAAAAAGTAATGAGTTTTTGCAGCACATTTTTTGACATACCACTCAACCAATTTAGATGTTACAATACGGAGCCGTCAATAAAGAAACACTGGAACTATTAAGGGAGCTTTCTTCTCTTGATGAAGTCAATAGTTTTGCGCTAGCCGGCGGTACAGCACTTGCGCTTCATTTGGGGCACCGCATTTCAGTTGATCTTGATTTTTTCTCTGACAATCCATTTGATGAGAAAAAACTCCATGCTAAACTCAAATCAGTTTTCTTAATTCATCTTCCGTAATTTCGGCATCCTTCATAATTTGTTTTAGCAGTCCTTTTCCTATATTTTTTGTGGAATGAATCGGAACGGTAGTGCGCAAACCATTCGAGTGACGAAAAATAGCGTGGCTTCCACTTTGACGAACTTTGATAAATCCTTTTCTTTCCAATACCCTGATAATATCTTTTGCAGTTACTGCAGGTAATTTTGTGCTCATACAGCAAGCCGGATTTGTTCTACTCCAACTTCTTCATATATCGGTTCCTTTGATTCAAGGCGGTCTTCAACATGCAACCGGATTGCATCTTCAATGAGAGCCAATGCTTCCTCTTTTGTTTCCCCTTCGGTATAACATCCCTGCAATGATGGACAAATGACGAGATAGCGACCATCCTCATCTTTTTCAATTATAACTGTGAATTGATAACTTTTCATAGCGTATATTTTCTCCAAATATAATCCATTTTGACCCGCAATGCAAAAACAAATAAGCTTAGCTGTTGCTTTTTCGGAAGAATTAATGGATGACCCTGCAGCTCAGTAGGGAGTACTTTGGACAAGCTGCGAGGAATTCTTAAATTAAAATTGTTGAAATGAATTCATCCTGATAAAGTAATTCCGTTTGATTCCTTTAACTTTACACCATGCAGTTGAACCGTTCCATCTTCTGGGATACAAATTTTGATACCATCGATTGGCAGAAGCAACGGGGAGATGTTATTGACCGTGTTTTGCATTATGGAGATCTGAATGACTGGAGTGAAATCCTGAATTTTTATGGACAAGCAATCATCCGTGAAGAAATTCTCAACAGAAGATACCTCAACAAAAAAGTAATGAATTTTTGCAGCGCATTTTTTGACATACCACTCAACCAATTCAGATGCTACAATACGGAGCCGTCAATAAAGAAACACTGGAACTATTAAGGGAACTTGTTTCACTGGACGAAACCAGGGACTTTGCATTGGCGGGCGGCACAGCGCTGGCGCTTCATTTAGGGCATCGCATATCAGTTGATCTAAATTTAGGAGAATAATGGTTTCATATTGCCAATAGAAAGTGTCGGAGTTTTAAAGAATCCGCTTTGGTGAATTACCTTGACTCGATTGCTATTGAATGTCGAACTTTATATCGTATATTTGCTCAAGCAAAATAAACCAAAATGAGTTTTCTCAGAATAAATGTATCGGATGAAAGCAAGCCATTCATTGAAGAATTGCTTTCAAAATTAGGTTGTGAAGTTTCTGATGAAGGAGGTCGGAATTTGTCTAAAAGAAAAAAAAATGACATTTCTCCAACTTTTCTGTTTGGAAAGTGGAAGGATACAAAATTGAATCCTCAAACTTTCAGGAAAGACTTATGGGCACGAAGAAAATAGTCCTTGTCGATACTGATATTTTCATTAAAGTTTTTCGCGGAGATGTATCGCATAAGAAACATCTCAATTCACTCAAAGGCAGAATTGCCATATCCATCATCTGCGTTTTAGAACTTTATCAGGGAGCTACAAGCAAAAAGAAAAAGTATGAACTTGAAAAGCAACTACGGGCATATCTGATACTTCCTGTAGACGAAAACATTTCAGGTAGTGCGCTATCCCTTACTAAAAAATATTTACCTGCTTATTCGCTTCTCCCTCCCGATTGCTTAATAGCAGCAACAGCACTTCACTATAAATTTGAACTCTACACAGACAATAAGTCTGATTTCAATTTTATTAAAGGGCTGAAGTTTTACACTCCATAAAATTATTATCGGCAAGTTGCTGATAAATTGGGCGTTTCTTCTCAATTCTTTCCGCTCTCTGATGCAAAAACAAAAAAAAGTGGGAAAATATTCTGAACAGAATCAACTTCAGGTTCTCATGAGCTTGACCTATTTCAATGACGCTGAGAATAGCCTGGACCCGGTCATGCTTAATCAAGTAGATTGGGAGTCGGTTAAGAAATTCCTGATAAGAGAAGTAAGAGATTTTCGCTGATGAATATCAAAAATGATTGCATAATAAATTGCTTTTAGCCAATTCCCTCACTCTACCACCAGCTTCCTCACCACACTCCCCCTTTCACTCTGCAATTTAACAAAATAAACCCCCGAGGAATAATTTTCAATATTTATTGTTGACTGCTCATCGCCCACTACTACTGTTTCCTTCTTTTCTCCGAGAATGCTATAGATTTCCACCTGTACATATTGAAGGTGGCTGCGGATAGTAAAGTTCGAGGAAGCAGGATTGGGACAGATTGTAAAATAATTTTCTAAAGTTGTTTCGTTGACTGCGTCATTAAAATTTCCATACAAAAACGCAATATCTGAATCAGACAAAGCGCAACTATAGATTCTTATCTCATCGATACTGCCGCTATAATTCTGCTGAAGATTTGCACCAGCTCCAATAACCAAGTCCAGTCCATTTATGATACTACCTGTATAGTTGATGTTATTTGACACTGTCAAATGATTATCAATGTAAAGTTTTATGTTGTTTCCAGAGTTAAAAACGCAAACGTAATGATGCCAATTATTATCTGTTAATATCGTTGTGTTATCTCTATTC
>CAYHHK010000062.1:17918-22423 GCA_964356415.1 uncultured Flavobacteriales bacterium | reverse complement strand
TTCATTTCATGAGAACGAAAATTCAAATTGCAATTCATGCTGTATCGCTTCTTTAAAAGTCGTCATTGCTGTTGTACCTGCGTTTCCTCCTGTCATCCGGTTTTTCAAACGAAGGAATAAAAGATTCAATTCCAAAAGTTGTGGTCAACTTACCATATTGTGCCAAATCTCCGTTATAGCCATACTTGTATGTCAGGGAGATGGGAAAGCGTCCGACTTTAAATCCTAAAAGTATTTTAATACTGTTCGTCATGAGCGGCCGTGCAATTCCTGTTTCATAAGCAAAACGAATTTTATCAACAAAAACGGAATCCAGGAAACAGGTAAACATCAAAGCCAATCCGCTCACTTCATTCCGGGTATAATTTTCACCGCTCCAGTCTCGCTCCCAGGGACCATATTCCTCCTTGCTTCCCTGCAAAATACCATAGTCTAAAAAATAGTTTATTGAAAGAGACGATTGAAGAATAATCTTAGGTAATTTTTTCGGAAAAAAATCGACCGTAGTATTGCCTCCGACATAATCCCATCCCCGGCTTATCTTATCTTTTGTTTCATTTATACTATTGTGCGGCAATTCAGCAGTAATATAAAATGTAGAAGAATCATCAATGGCCTGTCCGTTTGATTCGTGACCGTATCCAAACTGGAAACTCAAATTCCTGTACTTTTTTCTTGGGCTGTATTCTAAAAACAAGTATGGATTAAATCGTTTTTCAATAACAGGATTTGAATAACGTGTACTGACGTATTGTCCAAACCTCCCTGAATAAGCGAGGTGCAGGTGAAGATCGGGCCTGTATTTTACAGGTATTACTTTCATCACATAATCAAAAGGAAAAATTCGGATTCTGAATGAAAGTGAAATATCTACAAAGGGTTTGTCGTCACTGCTAAAAGTGTAACCCAACAGATTGTCTTCAAAACTTAGTACCTGAAGCAGTCTGAAATTTTGCCTTTTGATGCTGTCAGTGCCGGAAATACGACCATTAATATCAACCGCCTTAGCCTCACAGAAAATTAAAAAGAAAAAAATAACTATGACTTTCGTTTTCATTCAAGGACAAATTAATTTGAGAATGTATTGCCAATGGTAAACATGGCATTGGGGAATCGGGATTTCAATGTTAATTTGCTGCTTTCGGGAAAAGGCAAGGTAGACATTATTAAATAACTCTGAAGCTGAGTTGCAGCTTATCAAAAAAAAATATTTCCACTTTTTGCTTGACCAAAAAGTGAAGCAAAAAAAGCCCCTCGAACGCCACCCCTGATACCTTAATTTCTTCAACCTAATCTATTTTTTCAATTCGCCTGATATAAAAGTATTTTACAGTTTCCAATATGATGAGCATTGCACCTGCTCCCACAAGCGATGAAATAAAATGCTTGTATCCCGGAAACTGAAAACTGAACAGCTGTTGTAATGAAGGAACCGAGATGATAAGCACCAACATAACAACAGCAACAAGAAGAATGACCACCAATGCAATATTTCTTTCTTTTATTATGGACATAAAACTTCTCGTTGTTGAAAGATTGGTGAGGATAAGAAAGATATTGCCAATAATGAGTGAGGTAAAAGCGATGGCCCTTATTTCTCCTTCTGTATGGCCTTCATGAATGGAAAGGAAGTAAACAGCAAGCACCATAACCAAAAGCAAAAATCCTTTGGCAGCACCTATGAGTATTTTCCTCCTCCCGAAAAAAAGTTCATCAGGGTTTCTCGGAGGCCGGTTCATGATTCCCTTTTCTTCCCGCTCTGATTCAAATGCAATTGAACAAACGGGATCAACAATCAACTCCATGAATACAATGTGCAATGGCATCAATAGCAACGGAAGAGAGGTAAAAAATGCAGGAAGCAGCGTGAGCCCGATAATCGGAATATGAATGGCTATGATATAGGACATTGCCTTTTGAAGGTTGTCAAATATTTTCCTCCCTGAACGGATGGCTGCCACGATAGATGCGAAATTATCATCAAGCAAAACAAGGGAAGATGCTTCTCTTGCAACATCGGTACCTTTATTTCCCATTGCAATTCCGATATGCGCTGCTTTTAATGCGGGGGCATCATTCACCCCATCACCGGTCATGGCAACAATTTCCTTATTCGCCTTCAATGCCCGCACAATCCTTAGTTTCTGCTCCGGAACCACACGGGCAAAAATATTTGCATTCTTTATTCTCCCTCTTAACTCATCATCACTCATGCCATTTATCATTGCTCCCGTTAGAAGTTCTCCATTTAGATCCATTCCGATTTGCCCGGCAATACTCTTTGCAGTGGCCGGATAATCGCCTGTAATCATAATTACTTTTATACCTGCTTCCTTACATTCTTTGATGGCTTGCGGAACTTCCGGTCTCACAGGATCTGCCAAGCCGATTAACCCGATGAATTTAAAATCAAAGCCGGTTTGTAATTCCGGAATTGATTCAGGTTTTGTCGTGGCAATGGCAACACCAATTACCCGAAATCCCCTTTCAGCCATCTCCTGTACCACAGACATGTATTTCCCTGTTTCTTCCTGATTCAATTTGCATAAAGAAAATACCGCCTCAGGTGCACCTTTACAATGTGCGGTCAACGAACCTGGAGAACCCTTTTCCAATACACGTGTCATCGCGAGCAGGGTTTTGCTTAACGGATATTCCCTCACCAATTTATGTTCCAAGATATTTACAGAAGCTATCTCCATGCATGCAATTCCGATTGCCTTTTCCATCGGATCAATGGAATCCTTTTGTGAAGCGAAAAATGCTGATGAAATCAACAGGGAAACCTTATCCTGATTTTCTATGAAACTGCCTTTCTCGAACTGTTTTATCCCGTTATACAACAAAGCTACTTCCATCTTATTTTGTGTGATGGTTCCTGTTTTGTCGCTGCATAAAACAGTTGCCGAACCCAGGGTTTCAATCGCTGAAGGCTTCCTGGCAAGGACTTTTATTCCTGATAACCTCCATGCACCCAATGCAAGAAAAACAGTGAGTACAACAGGGAATTCCTCCGGTAGTATTGCCATGGCAGCTGCAAGCCCGTTGAGTAACGACTGGATGAAGTTTCCGCGAGTAATATAAAAAGCTAATACGACCCCTGCACTGATCACTGCACCTATAATGAATAAATTTCTGATCAGCACTTTCATTTCTTTTTGCAGGCGTGTCTCATCCTGTACAATACTTTGCAGGGATGTACCTATTTTTCCAAATTGGGTTTTTACCCCTGTTGTGTGCACTTCAGCAAGCCCTTTGCCCAGCACCACAAGTGTCCCGCTGAAAACCTGTCCGTCTAAGGAACCGGAACTCTCTTGAAATATTTTGCTTACAGGTACTGATTCCCCGGTCAACAGGGATTCGTCGATGGTAAGGTTTGAAGTTTCAATTACCTTCGCGTCTGCCGGTATGCGGTCACCTTCATTTAAAATCAGCAGGTCACCCGGAACCACCTCTCTGCCTGAAATCCTGATTTCCATTCCATCACGAATCACAAGTGCCCTGGGAGAGGATAGTTGCCTGAGGGCATCCAGTGCCCGTTCCGTTTTTTGATACTGGTAAAAGGTGATAAAAATGACAATCAGGATGGAGCACAATAAAATAACTCCTTCCCTGTAATCTCCCAAAAACATGTAAAGACCGCCGCAGCAGATGAGGAGCAGAAACATCGGCTCCTTCATTACCTCCATCGCAATCTGTCTGACATTCTTAGGTTTTGAGGAAGGCACTTCATTATACCCGAAAACCCTTAATTTATCAATAACTTCAGAAGAAGTGAGTCCTTTTGACATAAAATAAATTTGTTATTACCGCAATTTCCGAAATTATCCCATGATGAAAATATCTCTAACAACTGACAAAGGTCATTCTTTTATTACTTACTTGCCTGCAACTTTGAAAACAAAATTATATTCATATGAATACAGCTGAATGGCATCTTCTGCTCAACCATCTTCCGATAATGGGAGTCGTTTTCGGTACCCTGATTCTTATCGCCGGATATATCATTAAGAATGACTCCTCTGTTAAAAAAACTGCTCTGGGTGTATTTGTATTCTCAGCATTGATGGCAATACCTGCCTTCCTGACAGGTGAAGGAGCAGAAGAACTTGCAGAAAAACTTCCGGGAGTTACGGAGAGTTTTATTGAAAGCCACGAAGAGTTGGGAAAATATTTCATGATTGCTGTCAGCGTTTTGGGATTGCTTTCACTGATCACTTTTTTTGCTGACAGGGCAAAAAACAAATTAGCACCAATATTATTCGGGATCATTTTATTAACTGGAACAGGAACATGTATATTGGCCAAAAAAGTTGGCACCAGCGGCGGCCAGGTGAGGCATACTGAGATCCGCGGTGATGCAGTGCAACAGCAGAATAATGCAGCTGAGCAAGGTGGTGAAGGAGAAAAGGATGATGATTAATGAACAGTCATTCTTGCACCGGCTCTATTTTTCTCAGTCGCTCCGCTTTTTCAATATTCTCAATTCCCTTAAGCAATGCATC
>CAYHHK010000062.1:0-17818 GCA_964356415.1 uncultured Flavobacteriales bacterium | reverse complement strand
GAGCCGATTGAAAATCCGTCAAAATATTTTGCAAATTCTTCAGCAAGGATTACGTTGCTTGGAATTTCAGCCATCATGTAAATTTCAAGTCCATTCTCTTTTCGTTTTAATCCGAATGCTGCCATTTGCTCAATCACATTCTTCGCCTCCTCCACTGTCCTGCAAAAAGGAATCATGAGTTTTACATTCGTCAATCCCATTTCATCACGCACACGTTTCATTGCTTCACATTCCAGCCGGAATCCTTCCCTGTAACGCTCATTGTAATAGCGTGATGCACCGCGGAAACCGATCATCGGATTCTCCTCTTCAGGTTCGAATTCCTTCCCTCCAAGCAAGTTGGCATACTCGTTTGTTTTGAAATCGCTCATGCGGACGATCACGTCCTTGGGATAAAAAGCAGCTGCGATCACACCTACTGCCTGCGACAACTGATCCACGAAGTATTCCTTTTTATCAGCATACTGAAAAGTAATTTCAGAAATTTTCCTTTTTGCTTCTTCATCTTTTAAGCGGTCGAAATTCACCAGTGCCATGGGATGAATCATGATTGAGTTGCTGATGATGAATTCCATCCGCATCAGTCCGATTCCATTGTTCGGATAAAATGAATATTTGAATGCCTTTTCCGGATCTCCCAGGATCATCATCACCTGTGTTTCCGGTATTACAATTTTGCTGAAATCAATTTCAGTTTCCTTCCATTCCAGTTTACCTTTGTAAATAAATCCTGTTTTTCCTTCAGCGCATGAAACAGTAATTGTTTCGCCATCTTTTATTTTAAGACTGCTATCACCAGATCCTACCACTGCTGCCACGCCAAGTTCACGGGCAACGATGGAAGCATGACTTGTCCTTCCGCCTTTGTCTGTAATGATTGCAGCGGCTTTCTTTAGGATCGGATCCCAATCGGGCGTGGTGATCTCCGTGACCAATATTTCCCCGGGTTGAAGTTTAGAAGATTCAGAAGGAGAACTCAGGATTCGGGCTTTACCTGAAGCGATAGCACTTCCAATGGCAATTCCTTCAGCAATGACTTCTCCTCTTTTCTTTAGCTCATACATTTTCAGGTAAGCTCCGGTATCTTCTCCATGCGTTGTCTCCGGGCGCGCCTGAACAATGAAAAGTTCATTCGATAAACCATCTTTGGCCCATTCAATATCCATGGGTTTGCCGTAATGATTTTCAATGATCAGCGCCCATTGTGCAATGGTATTGATCTCATCATAGTTCAACACGAATTCCTTTTGCTTGTCCGGCAATGTGTCAACATTCACAATGGTCCGGGAGATCTGATGATCCGTTTCTTCAGCATAGATCATAGTTTTCAATTTCGATCCCAGCTTTTTGCTTATGATTCCGTTCTTTCCCTGAATAAATGTGGGTTTGAAAACATAAAACTCATCCGGTGTAACGGTTCCCTGCACAATATTTTCACCGAGACCCCAAACACCTGCTATATGTATGACATCGCGGAAACCTGATTCAGGCTCCAGTGTAAAGCAAACTCCGGAACATCCTTTATCAGCCCTGACCATCAGTTGCACTCCCACCGACAAAGCAATTTTCATTTTGTCGAATCCTTTGTCAAAACGATATTTAATTGCGCGTCTAGTGAAAAGAGAAGCATAGCAGTGCTTTACTGCCTCTAAAATATTTTGAGCCCCGCGGATATTTAAAAACGATTCGTGCTGCCCTGCGAAACTAGCTGTGGGAAGGTCCTCTGCAGTAGCGCTGCTCCTGACGGCTACATCACAAAAGTCTCCATACTCATCGCAAAGTTTTTTATAGGAAAGCTTTACTTCTTTAATTGTTTCCACCGGTAATTTGCTTTCGAGCACCAGTTCGCGAAGTGTATCACTGATGGACTCCAGATTCGAGAAATTTTCCCTATCTAGTTTTTTAAGAATTTCCTCAATTGGTTCTGCAAGCTTATTCGAATAAATAAAATCCCAATAAGCATATGATGTAATGGCAAACCCCTCAGGAACATTGACACCTTTGGTTTTCAACTCACGTATCATTTCACCCAGCGAAGCATTCTTACCACCAACCATGGCGATATCATTCATCCCCACTTCGCTTAAATCGACAATGAATTTTTCTTTGGTGGAGTGATGATTGATCTTCATACTAAAACAAATTTCTGATCGCCTACTGTGCAGTCCATCCGCCATCAACAGCCATTGTATGGCCTGTGATAAAAGATGCACTGTCGGAGCATAACCAGCAAACAGCCTCGGCAACTTCTTCCGGCTGCCCCATTCTGCCAACCGGCTCCTGATTTGCAAACTGCTGTTCAACCTCTTTCTTCTTTCCTGTGAAGCGGTCTATCATTGGTGTTTTTATTACGCCGGGGCAAACAGAATTGACGCGAATCCCAAGTTTTGCATATTCCAGCGCTGCGTTCTTCGTCAATCCGTTTAATGCATGTTTTGATGCGACGTATGCCGGGATACCCTGGAATCCTACCAACCCTGCAATTGAAGAATTATTTACGATCGCACCCTTATTCTGCTTAAGCATGTGAGGTATCTCATATTTCATGCAAAGCCATGCACCTCTTATATTCACGCCCATCACCCTGTCCCAGTTTTCTACTGTACATTCATGTGTTGGCGCTGACATTCCTTCTATCCCCGCATTGTTAAAAGCAAAATCAATACCGCCAAATGCATCAATAGTTTTCTCTACCATATTACTTACTTCTTCCTCCTTAGAAACATCACATTTAATAAAGATGGCCTCTCCACCTGCCAATTTTATGGCATCAACCGTCTCCCTGTCTTCAATGCAATCAACTACGGCAACTCTTGCACCTTTCTTTGCAAATAAAATTGCTGTTGCCCTTCCGATTCCAAAACTTCCACCTGTTACAATGGCGGTTTTACCTTCGAATATCTTTTCCATAAGTTCATTTTTTTATTAACGATTCTAAATACTACCCGACTTCTGTCCGGCTAAATTTTGTTTTTCCAGCGACCATCCATCCTTTGAAGAAGCATCAATCCAGCCGCCCGGCGCCTTGACCGAAACAGCTATAGTAATACCATAAACATCACTAAAAGTTTGCTGAAGTTCGCGCAATGTTATATTAGGTGTAAGGGTTATAAATCCCTTCTTATGTGAGGTGCGGCAGCTGCCTAATGTCTTAGATGAATGACTGATTATTTTATTAGCATGCGCACCATCAGATGTGTGTGGCTTTGCATGAAATTCGATCTTAAGAAACGGGAACAATTCACTGAACTCCTTCTGGATAGTAAATATTTTGCGGTGATCTGTAATTTCAATTTTCATATAAATATTAATTAGTATTTTAATTTTTATTCCTGTTAAATATTCTATTTATGGATACCACTGCTTCTCTCAGCAAGCAGCACGCCCAGTTTATTGTTGAGTCTCGATATCATTTCTTTCTCCTTCTTACTTGTGTGATAATATGCCTCGGCTAATTTTCCTGCCACTCTGTGGGTAGCCCAAATCATATCTTCACTGATTGCAGTCCTGTGGTTGTCTATGAAATTCATGAATGACTCAAAAGCCACCTCAGGAGAATAGTTTGCCTCTTCTAAAATATCGAATTCAAACTCGGTGTAATATGCAGCATCCGTTCCAAATTCATCTCTGTGATTTTCAGCAGGAGCAAGTTCTTTGCTGACAAGTTCCCTGAGTTTCATCTTTTCCTGTGGTGAAATCATTCCGTCCACGTCCGCAATTGCGTAAAGCAACTTGCCAAGTTCAGAGTAAAATTGACGGTAGAGCATAAGGAATAGTATTGAGTAGTGAGTATTAAGTATTAAGTGTATTTAAAAAATTGAATTTCCATTTGCAACATCCATTGAAGCCTGTTTTGATCTCTTCATTTGAACTTCAACCAGTGTAAATATTTCCTTTTTCAGTTCTTTTATTTCTTCAGCGAAAGCAACAAACTCTTTGTACCGGTTATGATGCTCTTCATCGACCTTCGGTTTATTCTTCTTAAAGAGATCCTCATCCAACTCCGATAAATGCTTTTCATGTTCGGTTACCCTCTGATGTAAATCATCCAACGTTTGCTCCCTGAATGATCTTACTTTCTTTTCAAGTGCTTTAAGCAGCTTTAGGTTCTCATCAGAAGTCACTCTTAAAAAAGCGATGTCGAGAAGTTTTGTCAGGAAAATAATTTCTGTCTTATAAAACTCGAGATCAGATAACCATTCCAATGCTTCACTGTGGAGGTGCTGCGGTGCAGGCTCAAGCAGATAAGCATTGGTTGCAGGGGTGAGTAGTTTTGTCATTTGCATCAGGTTTTACAGTCTGAAATACAAATCAAATTTAACCAAGTAATTAATACTGATTCATGACGATAGTCAAACAGAAACCTGACAGAAATCATAAATCAATGCTTTTACAGTAAATACGTTTGTATTCATCTGCATCATACTTATTATGCAGGACATAAAAGAGTGTCATATATTAAAAGAATTCAGGGATTCCGCTTTCGTCTGATCTAGAATCGGAATGACTGCATTACTGAATTGATTTATGGGAAATTCCGGAAGTCCGTTTCAATCTCAAACTCGTTATCTCCCGGATTAAAACCAAATATTGTCATTCGGCAATTGCCGGTAGTGTCCACGGAATCAACTCTGAAGAAAACCTAATAATGTTAAATGATGATGTGTTACTGTTTAGCGTCCTCAGTAATAATATAACAAACGGGTATATTAAGTACACCCCGGCCTTTTTTATTCAACTCCACATGAGCATCAACAAAGCATGGCATCTAAAAAACAAAATGCCTAAGAATCCAACCTTTGAACAAAGGGTAAAATGGCACCTAGCCCACCAGAAAAATTGTTCCTGCCGGCCAATTGCGGGTAAACTCGGAGAGGAAATGAATAAAAGAGGAATAAAATTTTGAATTTGTAAAGTAATAAAATCATCCCGGGCGAAGCTTTTAGCAATTTTAATAAAACACAGTTTAAAATAAATTTATTTTTCACCGCCTAGCCTAAGGCTAGACGAGGTATCTTGCCACGAATTACACGAATTATCACTAATTGATGTACGCATTGCAATAATATTTCGTGTGAATTAGTGAATCCCGATAGCTATCGGGATCGTGGCAGAAATTTTAATTCAACCCCGCCTAGCCTAGGCAAGACGAGGAATTCTTTCGATTAAATATAATAATGCAAGGTTTCAATTTCTGGCAATTTCTGGCGGGCATCGCAGTATTCTTGTATGCCATGTCACTGATTGAGTCATCATTGAAAAATCTTGCGGGGAGGTCTTTCAAAAAATTCCTTCAAAAGCAATCACAAAACAAGGTAAAGATGATTGCTGCAAGCACTGCGGTAACATCAGTCCTGCAAAGCAGCTCTGTTGTCTTGCTGATGGTCTTGTCCTTTGTGGGAGCAGGGCTGATGAATATGCGTGGCGCGCTTGCTGCAGTATTAGGTTCGAATCTGGGCACTACGCTGGACAGCTGGGTAATTGCGCTGATCGGATTCAAAATTAATTTCGCAGCAGTTTCCTATCCTTTGCTTGCAGTGGCCATGGCGGGATTGTTTGTGTCGAAGAAAAACACAAAGCTTTTTCATGCCACCACATTCCTGATCGGTTTCGCTTTTATCTTTATTGCACTTGAATGGCTGAAGACCAGTGCTGATCAATCGATTGAAGCCTCGCTGGGAAATTTCAAACAATTGCATTACCTGGCATTCGTACCCATTGGATTTGTGGTTACAGCTGTTATACAATCAAGTTCCGTGACCATTGCGATTACGCTTGCTGCTCTGCACAATCACCTGATACCATTTGAGAGTGCAGTGGCAGTGGTGATTGGTTCAGAACTTGGAACCACCTTGAAATTTTTAATCGGTTCCGTAGGAGGAATTCCCGACAAGAAACGAGTGGCCTGGGGAAATTTCATACTGAATTTTGTGACAATGGCCATTGCAACCATACTTCTGCATCCATTGGTATATCTCATTCAAAAGATCGTAAAGATTGAAGATCCGCTAACAGGGCTGGTTGCAATTCAAACCAGTATCAATCTCCTTTCAATAATTATATTCTACCCGCTTCTGGGTGTGTTTGCAACATTTCTTGAACGTTTTTTTAAGGAACATTCTCCTGAGTATCTCACCAAATATATCCGGAAAAGCACAGCAGCCCTTCCGGGTGATTCACTTGACCTTGCCGGAAAAGAAACAATTCACCTGTTGTATGAAACAATTGAATTGAATAAACGTGTATTTGGTTTTGAGGAAGAAAAAAATTCCGGATGGATAAACAGCATCAGGGAATACACTACCAATTCAAATGCATATTCCGAAACTTACCAAAGAATTAAACTGCTCCAGGGTGAAATTCTGGAATACATTGCAGAAATTCCCAAAGATGAAATGTCGGAAAAGGAATTGGAACAAATAGGGAAACTCATCAACATTACCCGCCATGTTTTACGTTCAGCAAAAAACCTGAAGGACATCAGGCATAACCTGGAAGAGTTTGAATCAACGGCAAATGATCATCTCTTCAACCTTTATAAAATGATCAGAGAAAGGGCAAAAACATTTTATAGCGAATTTCAGCTTTTAACAATGGAGTCCGAAAAAATCAATGCTGAAATAATTTCAACATTGACGGATCGCAACAGGAAGCAATATGAGGATGCCATAGCCAGTATCCTTCTCGTCCTGCGGGATCAAAAAATCAGCGAATTGGATTCTTCAACGCTTCTGAATGTATACCATGAGATCTATGCGTCTGACAAAGCACTTATACGTGCGCTTGCTGACCTGAAGGATATTGAAACAGAAGAATGAAATATTTGCGTGTTTGAGTTTCTAAGGTATTTTTTAGTTTCCGAATTTTTACCTTGCAATAACGACCTTCTTTGTTTCCACAAAATCAGGAGCATGTAGCCGTACAAGGTAAACCCCCTCTGCAAAATCACTTGTGTTTATTTCTAACTTTTGTATTCCGGTTACATTGGTTTTATAAATTATTTTTCCGGATATGTCGGTGATGGTTACATCAACTTCACTATGCTTATTTTCTAAAGCAATTGTGAAAAAATTAGTTGAAGGATTTGGATAAACAGGTACATTAATGACCTCAGCATCCACTTCGGATGTTCCGGTTCCGATTTCTATCCGATAAAGGTCCTCCCCCGTCCCGTCATAACTGGCATCGAAATACATTGCGCCTCCACAAAGTTCAAATTGATTAACAGAACCCAATGGAGAAACGCCTGTTGCAATGGCAGGTTCAATGAGCTGTGTACCGCCGGTGGTGCCATCCGTAATCCATAATTCGAATCCGTTTAAACCCTCATCGGCTACAAAGAAAAGTTTGCCATTAAATTCCATTGGCATAGCGGAAATGCTAAAAAAGCCCGGCATTGAATTACCGGAAGCATTTATATCTTTTAGCAGCAATGTACCATTGCCAGATCCATCACTTATCCATGGTTCTCTTCCATGGGTATTATCTATTGCACTAAATAATAAATGGTTGTCATATTCAACAAATCCAATCAGTTCAGAAGAACCGACGGTGTTGATATTCCTGATCATCATTGTTCCTGTGTCCGTGCCATTGCTTGCCCATAATTCCACGCCATTCGTTCCGTCATTAGCTTCAAAATACAACAGGTTGTTAAATGCAATAAAATTTCTGGTTGACGATCCGATGGAACCTGTACGGATATCTTTAACCAAATGTGTGCCTCCGGCGGTGCCATCTGTAACCCAAAATTCCGCTCCGGAAACACCATCATCTGCACTGAAATATAGCAGGCCATTATATTCAGTAAAATAATCCGGCAATGAATTGAGTGAATTCGTCTGATTAATGTTGAGCAGGATATTTGTTCCGGCAGGTGTTCCATCCGTTACCCACGGCTCTCTTCCGTTTATCCCGTTATTGTAAGCAAAGTATAGTTTGTTATTGTAGATATAAGGATTTTCAGGTCCCCCTCCGATGCTGCTGCTGTCAACAAAAAGGTTTGTTCCATTGGTAGTTCCATCAGTAGTCCACCATTCATTTCCATGAATGCCATCGTCAGCATTAAAGAAAAGAAGGTTATTGAAAACTATGGCATTGCTGAATGATCCGCTGCCCGAAGGATAAATATCCTTCAACATATACGTACCGGATGAATCTCCATTGGTTACCCATACTTCACGCCCGCTGATACCATCATCAGCACTGAAATAAATTTTACCATTATAGTACACAGGGTTCATGATGTTGGCATTTGCACCTCCCGGATTGATATCCTTTATCATTACTGTGCCGCTATCCGTTCCATCTGATCTCCACAGCTCTGAACCATGAACCGGTTCGTATGCGCCAAATATCAGCAAGCCGTTTAAGTCAATCTGACTCGTAATGGTTGAAGCGCCACCGGGATTAATATCTTTTACCAGCTCAACAGTTTGTGCAAAACCAGGAATAAAAAATAGTGATGTGAACAGAATGATAAAACATGATTTTACCGAAACCAATTTAGCTGAATATCCGGTTGTCCATATTACATTGGCTTTAAGAGGCCTATTGCAAGTCTGATACAATATTTTATTTTCCATTTGCATTTTAATTAAATAAAATTAATCCTTCAGTAAATTTTATCTGGCAATGATTACTTTTTTAGTTTCAATAAATTTTTCTGTTTGTATTTGTATCAGGTAAACGCCTTCTGAAAAATCACTAATATTTACTTTTATCTTTTGTTCCCGATAGTTATCGGGAGCTGCTGCAGCAGTTTTGTAAACTATTTTTCCTGTTATATCTGAAATTTGTATTTCAGAATTCAAAGCAAAGCCTTCAATACTTATTTGGCTTGCGGCAGGATTAGGATATACGTTTATGTCTGTATTATCAATTGCAACTACATCAATTCCTACTGTTGACTGATCAATACTCACATCATCTATAAATAGATTATTCCCATGTCCATTAATACTACGGAAGCGAATCAATACTTCACCGGAATATGCTGCCAGTGAGATTGTATCGCTTTTCCATTGACTGCCATCGGCAGGATAAAAATAATCGTAAGAAGCAGCAGGAATAGTCCTGAGCGCATTGCCTCCTTTGTAAAATATACTTTGCCATGTTACACCACAATCAGATGAAATTAAAATACGGAGCGAATCATTGCGTCCGGGATAGTTGGTATAAGCATGTTTGAAATAAAGTGCAGGATTAACGACTCCTGTTAAATCAATAATCGGCAAATCGAAGTCGTAAGCAGTTCCAATATTTATAAAATCTGACGAGTTACCTCTGGCCGCACATGATGCACCGGAATATGAAGCCAAAGAGGTTGGGCCCCATTGCAGCGGTGATAAGGAGTTTCTAATCCATCCCGAAGGCGGAAAATCCGGGCCATCAAAACTTTCAATAACTGGAGCAGCAATTGCAGGCAGGATATTTATAATGAACTCGCTCTTTGCAGTATCATTAGTATTGTATCCTTCGTTGCTTCCGTTTGGATTTGAAGTATAACTTGTAAACTCATGGAATCCATTTGTTACAGTAACTGAAGGTAATACTACAGTTACTGATGCACCCGTATTCAAAACACCCATCCAGTTAAATGCTGCAGGGGAATTGCCGTCAATTCTGCAATTAATGGTCACAGCAGTAAGCTGCGAACTACCAAAGTTTGTAAGGGAAACCGAGGGTGTAACAGTAGCGTTGCAACTATTTTGCTGTGGGTTTATGATTGAAGCAATACCTGCGTCATTTTGCTGTTTTGGATATTCGGTAGTGAGAACATTTAACATCGGAAGAAAGACTGCTGCAATATCTGCAGTACCACCATTTGTAAATATGCACAGAGTTGAATTGGTCTGCGGATCATAAACGCAAATTGACGAGTAGCCAAACATTCCGCCCTGACTAAAAATTAAAGGACGGCCAAATTGGGTTGTAAAAAGACCAAGGCCGTAACTGGAAGTCGTTTCAAAATCCATAAGCTCCTGAAAAGAAGAACTTGCAAGTATTCCGCCATTTAATAAGGCATTGTAGAACTGAACCATTTCATTCGGTGCGGTAAATATTCCACCGGGTGCCGCCATCATGCTATACAGCGATGTCATCGGTGAATTCACTATTTCAAGCGTATTGTTATTTATCCATTCATGTGCAATTGGCCCGTTTGGTGTTTCATATGTTCCCACAAAAGTGCTGTCCATATCGAGTGGATCAAAAATGAGATTATGAAGATTCTGAACCCAGGAAATTCCGGTTGCAGCATCAATTACCATCGCAGCAAGTATGAAATTGAGATTGGAATAATAATAGCCGTGACCCGGAGAAAATTTTGGAGCTGTTGTATTGGCCATTACTTCCTGCTGAGTCCAGAAACGGGAGGTATCAGCCCAAACAGAATCATTTAACAAAGAAAGATTGTCTCTGAATATATCCGCCACACCACTTTGATTGGAAAGCAGTTGGCGAATTGTAATTGTTGAGTCGACATTCGGATAGGCCGGTATCCATTGATACAAATGGTCATCAAGAGAAAGCACACCTTGTTCCTGCAATTTCAGCATAGCCACTGAAATAAATGTTTTCGAAATACTGGCAATACCAAAACGCATATCAGGTGTGATAGGAACGCCAATTGATGAATTGCCGCTAACGCCTGTCCACATTCCCTGTCCCGGCACAAACACAGTTGCAGAAGCCCCTCTGAAAGGTGTGGTACTAACGGAGTTGTCTAATACTGTTTGAAAATTATTTGCCCATGTTGTATCGAAAGTTTGTGCAATACAAATACTTTGCACTGTAATACTGAGCAATGTAAGAAGTAGATTTTTTTTCATGATCGCTAAGAGTTAAGATTTAATATCTAATTGACGTGATTACTATTTTCATTTTAAATACTACAGAGTGATGAAGGCCACAATTAACCATGGTTTGTCAGAATTTATAATACAACCCCGCCTCTCCCGTTACATTCACTTGCGTGAAATTCACATAGAAGCCATAGCCCGCCATGAGGTTAAAACCGATTCGCTTTGCAATGATTATTTCAATTCCGAAGCCAATGCCATTATTGAAATAGCTTTCAGTGGTCTTCTCTTTCACAACATTCGGCAGGTCCGGATCGGAAGAATAATAAATCTGTGAAACCGTATCCCTGAATTCAATAGTTGAATTGCTGTAGTAATGGTTTCCCTGATATATAAATAAATTGGTTGTCCTGGCTTCAATCAGTGTATATAGAAAAGTGATGCCTCCACTATAAGTCTTTACTGTTTCACTGTAATAAGGAGCAAAATTTGCCTGCAATCCAAATTTAGATGGCGTGTAACGAAAAGATAAGCCGTAGCCGGTAGAAAATCCTGCGCCAATACCGATGGCATATTTATAATGCGGAATTTTTGCTTCATCTGCTGCCTGAGAGAATGCAGCGATTGAAACAAAGGAAAAAGCGATAACCATTAATGTATGTTTCTTCATTGGTGGATGTTTTCAAAAGAATTTCTCTATGCAATTAAGTTACACTGAAAATAACATTGCAGTACTTCATTTACTGCATTTCAAATATCAATGCGACTCGATAAACTATCTCTCCAAAACAAAATTACTTCCCGGGGATTCCACAATGAATGACTTGAGATATTCCATGATATGATTGTAGTCATGTGGAAATAATTACGCTTTCATGCCAGAATGGAAAAATGAATGAAACCGTTTCAGACAAAAAAAATGTCTAATCAGACCACTCTCTTTCTACTATAGAAAGACAACAAATAAAAACCGGATCAAAACCGCTGCAGGAACTCCCTATTTACCTTTGCCCCTGCTGGTAATAGGATTGCTCTTGTCGTGGGTTCTGACTACTTGCTTCTTTCCATTCACAATGCGGGTATACGATTCCACCCTGTTATACTTTTGTCCCTTTCTTGTTTGTGCCATCGCAATCAGTTTTGCTTAAAGTTACCTCCAGTAAAATGCAACATGAATGACAGTGATCATATTCATGTATGATTTATAGTACATGGATAATATCAGTATGGCCGATTGCTCTAAAATTGCCCACAAGCAGAATAACATGACAAAAATCATATTGACTTATGTTGCATGTCATCTAGGCAATGCTGACAACAGCCATAATATTGCATAACTATTCAAGCAGATTTAAAATAATTTGACAACAGATCTGTTTTATTATTACTTCTTAATTCAACTTTATGAGTTATTATCAAATTAAAAAAATCCTCATCCCAATCGATTTTTCAAAAACATCATTGAAAGCATTGGATCACGCTGCCTACCTGGCAAAAATCTGCGATGCAGAAATTACGCTCCTGCATGTTCCGGAGAGTCTCTCGGTAACTTCAGGAACCGGTGTATTTGATCCGCCTGATTTTCATGAAGACTATGAAAAAAACATTGCCGACCAAAGCAATGTCAGGTTGAATGAAATTGCTGACAACTTAAAGAAAAAAGGATACTCAAAAATAAATACACTTACAGTTATAGGGAATCCGAAGAAAGAGATCCTGAACGTGAGCAAAAAAATAAAAGCTGATCTGATTGTAATGGGTACTCATGGCGCCTCAGGTATCAAAGAGTTTTTTGTGGGAAGCAATACTTTCTCAATTATCAAAGATGCAAAATGTCCTGTTCTTTCAGTACAAAAAGACCAGAAAACACCGGGGTTTAAAAACATCCTCGTTCCATTCAGAGATAAGCCGCATTCACGTGAAAAGATAAACTATGCAATTGATTTAGCTTTGCTCTATAATGCGGGCATTCAGGTGCTTGGAATTGACACAGAATTTACAAAACCGCACAAAAAGAAAATTGAAATGGAAGCCGAACAGATCCGGAAGATCGTGGAGAAGAAAGGACTGAGCTGTAAGGTAAAAATAATTCAAAGCGATTACCTGGCTGATACATTGCTGAAACATGCAGCTTCAATCGGAGTTGATATGATCATCAGTATGAGTGACATGGACCGGATGAGCATTATAGAATACTTTTCAGGACCTTACGCCCAGCAGCTTGTGAACCATTCTCCGATTCCTGTATTAAGTATTCGTCCTCAGTTTAACCCCAATTCCATAGATTTACGATTTTATTAAAGCCTGGCACATAACATCAGGCCAGACAGTAAAGTGATCTCCTGAATAACCGATATTTAAAAGCAGCATCTCAATGAAAACGATCCTTTGTCCGACTGATTTCTCAAAGCATGCTATGAATGCTGCACAATACGCCTGCGCTCTTGCTGATAAATTGAATTCAGCGCTTATACTTTTTCATACTTATGAAAGCCCGGCCGATTTTACGCAAGGTCAGTTTACAATCACCACCAATACTGAAGACTTGCTTAAATCAGCTGCTTCAAAAAATTTATCTGCGCTCAGGCAAAAGCTCAAAAATAAATTTCCCCGGGTCAAACTGGAAACAATGCTTGAAACAGGAGCAGGATATTCCGAAATACTTTCCGCTGCAAACAAACAAAATGTTGACCTAATCGTAATGGGATCAACAGGCACTAATAAACTTGAACGTCTGCTGATGGGAAGTACTGCATCCCGGGTTTTACAGCATGCAACCTGTCCGGTTCTCTGCATTCCGAAGGATGCGGAGTTCAATGACATCAAAAAAATTGTTTTTGCAACTGACCTGAAAGATGACAATATTTTATCGGCAACGACGCTTGTACCTTTTGCCGCGGCGTTCGGAGCTGAAATTGTCTTTGTATATGTGGATGACAAGCACCTCATTCATTCCGATTCTGAAATCAGCAAGATGACACAGAAAATCAGGAAGCATGTAAAATATCCGAAAATCTCAGGCTTCATTTCAAAAAACACCAGTATTCCCAAAGGGATTGAATTTTTCCTTAAAAAATATCCTGCTGATATTTTAGTTATGTTTACCCATCAAAAACATTTTCCTGAATCCCTCTTCAATCAGAGCATTACTAAGCTCATGTCACACCAAATCAGAATTCCATTGCTTGCTTTGCAAACAACAGACCGCCCGCTGTTGTAGTCCTTACCATTTCTGTTTAATTTGTATATGCAAAGGCCGGTCATAAAAGAAGAAATAAAATTTCTGGATGGCCCCCAATCCAGATGGCAGGAACTAAAATTCCTTATCAAGATTTTTTTCGAATTCCTCAAAGGTTTCAGAGCACTGCATTTCATTGGTCCGTGCGTAACTGTTTTTGGATCAGCCAGATTTAGTGAAGGACATGAATATTATGACCTCACCAGAAAAGTTGGTGCTGAAACGGCGAAACTGGGATTTACAATCCTTACCGGTGGCGGTCCCGGATTGATGGAGGCGGCAAACAGAGGAGCCAAAGATGTAGGCGGAAAGTCAGTGGGATGTAACATTGTTCTCAACCATGAACAAAAACCAAATGCATATCTCGACAGATGGGTGAGCATCCGCTATTTTTTTGTGAGAAAAACCTTGCTCATCAAATACTCCTATGCTTTCATTGTGATGCCGGGAGGCTTTGGCACCATGGATGAATTCTTTGAAGCAGTCACCTTAATTCAGACAAAAAAGATCACCGAATTTCCTGTCATTATTTTTTGTAAATATTTTTACAATGATCTTCTCTTGCATCTTGAAAAAATGAAGGAACAAAAAACGATCACTGATCAGGAATTTGTTCTTTACCACGCCACCGATTCTATTGAAGATGCTATTGCTGTGATTAAAGAAAAGAGCATTTTGAAATATGAATTAAAACCCAAACAACGCATTTTACCGAACAAATTTTTGCGTGAAAAGAATCATTTTCGGAAATGACAGAAGTCATTTTACAAACATGACGAATATCATCCCTATCGCTATGTAAAAAGATACTTTTGGAAAATTTTCCCTTCGGATTAATCCAGTTCAATTTTGACAAAAATATTTTGCTAAAACCCTGAACTGATGATAAATTAAGAAACAACAGAATGAACCAGGACATACAAACTCTTATAGACAATATCAACCGGCTAAAAAAAGAAAAGAATGCAGTAATTCTTGTCCACAATTACCAGCGAAAGGAAATCTACCGTGTAGCCGACTTCATCGGAGACTCCCTCGAACTTTCACGAAAAGCAGCCGCCACAAACGCAGATATCATTGTTTTTTGCGGGGTGCGGTTCATGGCAGAAACAGCAAAAATACTAAGCCCACAGAAAACTGTACTTCTTCCAAAAGAAGAAGCCGCCTGTTCACTTGCCGATATGGCAACACCGGAAGCTGTGAAAGCTCTGAAAACAAAATATCCTGAAGCAGCAGTGGTTGGATATGTAAATACCAATGCTGATGTAAAAGCCTTATGCGATGTGTGCTGTACATCTGCCAACGCCGTGAATGTGGTTAATTCAATTCCGCAAAAACAAGTTATCTTTCTTCCTGACAAAAACCTGGGTCGTTACGTACAATCAAAATCAGACAAAGAAATTATTTTATGGGATGGCTACTGCGCCGTACACCAGTTGCTGGATGCAGAAAGCCTGGTGGAGTTCAAGGAAGAACATCCGGGATCTAAAATCATCGCTCACCCTGAATGCAGGACGGATATCCTGAAAGTTGCTGATCACGTTTGCAGCACCGGTGGTATGGCAAAGTTTGCACAACTCGATAACAGCAGCGAATACATTGTAGTAACCGAATGCGGCATGACCGATAAACTACGGGAAGATTTGCCCGGCAAAACATTTTTCTCGTTCTGCAACTTTTGTCCCTACATGAAAATAATCACACTGCAATCGGTTTATGATGCATTGCTGAAAAATCAATATGAAATTCAGCTAAATGAAAATATCCGCCTGCAGGCCAAAAAGGCTATAGACAAAATGCTGGCAGTATCTTAAATATCAAAAGTGAAAGCGGCTCTTATCGGATGTGGAAATATCGGAACAGCATTGGCCTTTACCTTGGAAAAACGAGGTGGGATACAATTGCGATCACTGGTTGATGAAAATCAGCCTTCAGCACTTCAGCTTCAGAAAAAACTAAAGATTAACAAACCCAAAATAGTCAGTCTGGAAGAAGCAATCCTAAATAATGATCTTATTATAGAAGCCGCAAGTCCTTCTGCAGTAAGAGAAATTATTAAGGTACTGTCCTTGTATCAACTAAAGAAGAAATTAATGGTAATCAGCACCGGTGGTCTGATTTCAAAAAACAATCTTCTAAAGAAAATCTCAGGATGCGAAGTATTTATTCCATCAGGAGCCATTGCAGGGTTGGATGCCATCAAAGCTGTCTCAAACAAAATTGACTCGCTTGAACTCATTACCAGCAAACCACCTGCAGGTTTGCAGGAAAGCCCTTTTGTAAAAAACCTGAAAATAAATCTGTCATTATTAAAGAAGAAAAAAATAA
Source organism: uncultured Flavobacteriales bacterium (assembly GCA_964356415.1). Taxonomy (GTDB): domain Bacteria; phylum Bacteroidota; class Bacteroidia; order AKYH767-A; family 2013-40CM-41-45; genus JAPLDB01. The sequence continues at coordinate 1,450 of CAYHHK010000062.1, read as the reverse complement.
TCTTCGAAGGCAATATTTTTGATGCGGTAAATTGCTTTCCACAGAATATCAATGTCGCAGCAAGTTTATTTCTTGCTTCAAAATTCAAAAATATCAAAGTAAGTATTGTTGCCGATCCGAATACAACTACCAATAATCATGAGATCATTTGCAAAGGAAAATTCGGGACAATTCATACCATTACCCGTAATTTTCCAAGTCCAAATCCCAAGACAAGTTACCTCGCACTGTTAAGTGCACAATCGGTCCTTACAAATATTGACAATAAAATAAAAATCGGCTGTTGAATATGAGGTTGATGACATCCTTCGTGCTTCTGATATCCTTCGTGCTCTATTCTGCATTCGTGTATACTACAGGAACAGAACTGCCGAAAATAGAAGCTAACCCTGATGCAATCAATGGCAAACTGATTTTTCAAAAATACAATTGTACCTCATGCCACCAGTTTTATGGCTTAGGCGGTTACCTCGGTCCGGATCTTACGACAGTGATGTCTCAAAAAGGAAAAGGTGAGGTATATGCAAGGGCAATCATGAAATCAGGAACATACCGGATGCCTGACTTCAAATTGTCCGATAGTGAAATTAATAAGTTGGTTGAATTCCTCAAATATGTCGATCAAACAGAAGCAACATCCAAAAATTAATAACAAAATAAATGGACAAGAAAATCAGCACATTTTTAAAGGAGCAAAAAAACTTAACCTTCTGCACAGCATCTGACAATACTCCCCATTGCGTGAACTGTTTTTATACATACGTTGAAGAATTCGACGCTCTTGTTTTCAAATCAGACCGAACAACGCAACATATTATTAATGCATTGATAAATAGTAAGGTCGCAGGAACAATAGTGCCTGATATTCATCAAACCGGAACAATCAAAGGAATTCAATTTACCGGAATTTTCCTTATTCCTGCAAATGAAATTTTAGAGATTGTAAAAATAAAATATTACAAAAAATTTCCATTCGCCTTAATAATGCCCGGTGAATTGTGGGCGGTTGAACTAACGGACATTAAAATGACCGACAATACGCTGGGATTTGGAAAAAAGCTGCGCTGGAATAAATCTGAAGATCCAATGCGGGTACATGTATGAAAAGAAAAGCGAAATATCCCCACGAGGCAGAAGTTACAATGATGGAAGTTGTTTTCCAAACGACAACAAGCCGATGGGAATTATACATGATGGCCGGATCGTACAACTGATAAATTGCCTGTGCCATCGGAGTTCAAACCCATTCCGGGAGAATTGCCGTAACCGCTTCCATAGATAAACTTTCTTTCAAACACCCGGTGAAACCTGGCGACATACCCATGATCAAAGCAAAAATCACATTCGATTGAAGCTTGTTGCTAATCAAAGGGCAGCAAAAATATAATTTTTTAAAAATGTGTTTCAGAGAAAAAATAAATTTACTTTTAAGGAATTCATTTTCATGAAC
>CAYHHK010000061.1:10211-22436 GCA_964356415.1 uncultured Flavobacteriales bacterium | reverse complement strand
AGCGTCTTCGGCTTGCGTCCCCTTTTCTTCAGATTTTCATAGTGCGCAGGTGCAAGAGAAAAAAGCTCAACTTTCACAGGTTTTGCAATCGTCCTTCTCGCTGATTGCTTCCGAACCCTGTTTTTAATTTCCTCCGAAAGCTCAAATGGAATAACCATTCCGCTCTCGTTAACTTTATTGAGGTTTGGAGTAACACCAAAAAGTTCAATTGATTTCTTATTGTATGCAATGGCCGCTTCTTCTGCAGTATTGAATGTGCCTAAATAAATCTGTTTGGTGCCATCACTGATCATGGCCACAAACTTATCCTGTGGTGTTTTTCTTACTCCCCTAAAACCGGTTTTATTTACTGATGTCGTTCTCGCACGACTGAGTTTGCTCATCTCCTCCCATCGCATGTTCCGCAGGCGAAGGTCAAGTTTGTCTCCATTGATAAAATTAAGAAACAGTCTTTTCCCGGATTGTGGCCGCGGAATGAATTTTCCTGCAATGTATTTGGCCAGATAAATCGTTTCAATTTTCAGCTTGCTGTTTACCGTTTCAAGGTATTTTTGAAAAACCGGTACGCCTGAAGAATGCTCCCTCAGGTTTTCAAATACATTGAACTCTTTAAACAGGGGCGATGCGTTTAGGGACTCATAAACCTCATGATCCAGAAGAACATATTTATCGTCTCTCTTCAGCTTTATCTTTATAACCATTTTTGTTATGACCCGCGCTTGAAATTATTTTACAACTAAAAATTTTAATCTCTGATAAAAAATTATCGCGTAAATATATCAGGCGATTCCCCATATCAAATGAAGTCCGTTAAGAACTTTTCAACTGCTAAATGAGTCCTTTTCAGAGTGGAAAGATCAGTTGATCAGCCCTGCTTCAATCTGCTGAACAATGCTCTCAATCTGCTTGTCATCGCCTTTTGGATCATAATCATCTTTCAGGTTATGCCCGAAAACCCTTGCACTTGTTTGTAAAATAAATGCACTCCATGACCCTTTTACGTCCTTTATAATCTCATATCCGGTGGATCCGGTCTGACGATCCAATAGCTTGATAAAAATTTTCCCCTGGTTCACACTTAACCGTTCAATCGTATTTCCAAAATCATCGCGTAATTGATCCTCAAATTTTTTCTTGTATTTTCTTTTTTCGCGATCGGATTTAATTAATGCCAGCGAATCATTCAGTTGTTTTATTTTAATTCCTGCCAGCCTTGCATAAGGATAAACTTTAATTATATTGAACCGCAAGCGATAAAATTCCTTAAGCCGCTTTTCATAATCAGTGCCGTAGTCAACAATGTTTACATCAGGCAGATTCACAACAGGAATTGTATCAATACCTTCAATAATGTAAGGTAATTTAGTCCCTGTCTTCGATTGGCCAAAAGAATAAACTGACTGAAGGATAAAAAGTAAAGGCCAAAAATATTTCATTTTTGATTTCATCATGGTACCACATCCGGCCGAAAATTTTCTAAAGTTTAAAATAGTAAAATCCGAAGATCTATTAGTCATTGTAACGGCCTCTGTTGGTTTTCCATCCTGATGACTGAACTTTCAATGCACTATTTTTATTGCTGGATGAGGATAATTCCTGAATGGCCTGCACGGCAAGCAATGCAGCAAGTTCCATCTCAGCTTCATCAGCGGCGTGCAGCATCTCAGGACTAAAATATTTTTTTACAAAATGTGTATCAAAGTTCCCTGTCCTGAAAGCTTCGTGCTGCATGGCAAACCTGCAAAATGAAAGTGTGGTCTGAACGCCTGTGATCTGGTAATCATCAATCGCCCGTATCATCCGGTCAATGGATTCTGTCCTGTCCTTGCCATGTGTGATCAGTTTTGCAATCATCGGATCGTAATAGATCGGGATCTCCAAGCCTTCTTCCATGCCATCATCAACGCGTACTCCCGGACCTTGCGGGATTTTGTAAGTACTCAGTTTACCAATGTCAGGCAAAAAATTATTTGCCGGATCCTCCGCATAAACACGCACTTCCATGGCATGGCCGCTAATCTTTAAGTCTTCTTGTTTAAAAGGCAATTTTTCGCCGTCTGCAATGCGGATCATTTCTTTCACAAGGTCAAGCCCGGTGATCAGTTCAGTAACAGGATGCTCTACCTGCAGGCGGGTATTCATTTCCAGGAAATAAAAGTTCATCTTCTCATCAAGCAGAAACTCCACAGTACCTGCCCCCACATAATTGCAGGCTTTTGCAACTTCAACTGCGCAGCGACCCATCTCCTTCCTTGTTTTTTCATCGAGTACACTTGATGGGGCTTCTTCAATCACCTTCTGATGCCTGCGCTGCACGCTGCATTCACGTTCGAATAAATGAACGACATTTCCATGTTTGTCGCCGAGGACCTGTATTTCAATATGTCGGGGAGAACCCACATAACGCTCTATAAAAACTGCACCATCACCGAAGGACGAGGTCGCTTCACTGACCGCAAGTTTCATCTGCTCTTCAAACTGGCTTTCATTTTCCACAATGCGCATACCCTTTCCCCCTCCTCCGGCACTTGCCTTTATCAGAATAGGAAAACCAATTTTCGATGCAATTTTTTTCGCCTCGCCGACATCGTCAATGGCTTCATCCGTTCCGGGAACCAGCGGGATCTTGTGTTTTTTTGCAGTGGCTTTGGCCGCCAGTTTGCTTCCCATCATGCGCATGCTGTCGCCTGTAGGTCCGATAAATGTAATTCCGGAACGGGTAACAAGGTCGCTGAAATCAGCATTCTCCGAGAGAAAACCATAGCCGGGATGAATCGCATCAGCGCCAGTCGTCTTTGCTGCTTCAATAATTTTACTTCCAACCAGATAGCTTTGGGAAGAGGCCGCAGGACCAATACAAACGGCTTCATCAGCATAACGGACGTGCAGGGCATTTCTGTCGGCTTCTGAAAAAACAGCCACAGTCCTGATGCCCATCTCTTTTGCGCTGCGCATAATACGCAACGCAATCTCCCCACGGTTAGCAACCAATATCTTTTTCATCCTGAGTCCGAAGATAGCTTAAAAGTTTATTAACTGTTTTTCCGAACCTGAAAACCAATGAGGCGATACAGCAATTTCGCGCAGTTATACTGTGTCAGTATCTGTCCTTCCTGAGGGGCGATCTCAACAATGTCGAAACCGACAACGTTTCTCTCTGCAAAAACTTTTTCGAGGAATTGAATCGTTTCATCCCAGTATAAACCATTGGGCTCTGCTGTTCCAACGCATGGCATTACCGAAGGATCAAATCCGTCTGCATCAATTGTCAGATAAACATCCTTTCCAATCGTTTTAATTGCTTCATTCATCCAGTTGCTGTTTTTCCTGATCTGATGAGCATAAAAAGTATGGATGTTATCTGATGATTTGATCAGGTCTGACTCTTCCTTGCACTGCGCCCTGATACCTATCTGAGTTAGGGGAACTCCATGTTCATGCACACGCGCCATCACTGATGCATGAGAATATATATTATCATGATAACTCAAGCGCAAATCACTGTGTGCATCGATCTGAAGAACATGAACACCTGCATATTTCCTTTTATAGGCTTTGACGAACCCAAATGTGACTGTATGTTCCGCACCTAAGGAAATTACATATTTCCCATTCTGAATATGCTCACTTGTTTCCTTTTCAATCAGGGCAATGGCATCCAGATCCACCTTGCCATTGAATTCCATTGGAAGTAAAGTTGCAATACCGCATTGCTTGTATGATTCCATGTCTAACATCTCATCATAAAACTCTACAAAATGCGATGCCTCCACAATAGCACCGGGGCCATTGGCTGACCCCTGTAAATATGAAGAGGTATGCTCATAAGGTACCTGCTGAATAACGAATTTCGACCGAGTGTAATCGCAAAGCTCCGGTTCGGGTATAGCCAGAAAGTTTTGATCTGTAGGCAGAGTAGTCATAAGGTCTGTTTTGAAAAATGAGTGGCGAAAGTAAAACTTTTAAAATCATTCTCCTTTTTGATTCATGTATCTTTGGATCATGATTGAAACAGCTGCTAAAACAATAAGGATTATCAAGATAAATGACGGTGTTTCAACCGCTCAGGATGACTTCCTTGTTTCTGAAGAACCGCTTCAAATAGGGCTCATTTTCGGAGAGAAAATCCATAGGGAACAAAAAAGTATTTCAGTTACCATGCGCACGCCCGGAAATGATGAGGAATTGGCATTGGGATTTTTATTTACCGAAGGAATCATTGTATCAAAAAACGAATGGAACGGTTTTTCCGATGCCATTCCAAATACAATTGAAGTTGAACTGAGTGAATCTATCAGGCCGGATTTGAAAAAACTGGAAAGAAATTTTTATACAACCTCCAGTTGCGGTGTTTGCGGCAAGTCATCAATAGAAGCCATCAGGACTGTTACTACTACAAAACTTGACAGGGACAATATCCTCCTATCACCTGACATTTTGTATCCTCTGCCAGCCATATTAAAACAGACCCAGCACGTGTTTGAACAAACCGGCGGACTTCATGCATCTGCAATTTTTGACTTATCAGGAAAATTATTGTTTTTCAGGGAAGATGTGGGCAGGCACAATGCACTTGATAAGGTACTTGGTTTTGCCTTTCAGAATGATCTATTGCCACTCAACAAACATATTCTCTTACTTAGTGGAAGGGCAAGCTTTGAACTGATTCAGAAGGCTGCCATGGCCGGAATAAAGGTAGTAGCTTCTGTTGGGGCTCCTTCCACCCTTGCTGTCGAACTGGCGATTGAATTTGATATGACCCTGGTGGGATTTCTCCGCGGATCGCATTTTAATATCTATTGTGGGGAAAAGCGCATCGTTGTCTGTAATGACTCACTTTGATAATAATCGTGAAACTTCGTGGCTTAGTGTCTTGGTGGCACTCCAAAGTTATTGCCACTAAGGCACAAAGGCTCGAAGAAACACGAATCATTTTAAGAAAATTATTCCCAATTTTCTAACTTTGCACAACCGGTGGTACTAACAACGAATGGAAATATTCACCCTCTCCATTTGTCAGCGTGTTGAAAACACCGATAGCAGGGAACCCGGAACCTAAAAATATTTCTACCTGTTATTTTGAAACACAAAAATTAACATTGAGAATGGGAAACAGAAAGTTTACAGGTCTCACAAATGTCTTTTCTAAAAAAATATTGTCATTAACTCGCCTTACATATCCTTTACTTTAACTTCTGCCGGATTCATCAAACACTTCGTGTTACGCCAGCGATGGTATCCGGATTGACAAACGATATAATAAGCATCGCGAAGATTATAGGGTTTAATTGAAAAATATAAATCACAATTTATCATTGCTCATGAAGAAAAGTAAGCAAGAAAGGGATCGAGATAAAGTGAATGAGTTTAAGTTTCGGTTTATTAAAGAAAACTCTGAAACGCTTAAATGGCGACTCAATACTTACGTAACAATAAAAGAAGCGGCCATTGCCATTCGAGAAATTCTCGAAGAAAGAGGAGAACAATAAGCCTTGTTTCAAGGCATTAACATTCATAACGAGCCACTAACTCAAATTCTGACACCCACCAAAACATTCTTAAAAACCCTACCTTTACAAAAAATTTCACTCATGAGTAATGCTATTTACCAGGTGCCACAGGCCATTAATGAACCATTGTTAAGCTATGCTCCGGGCAGCCCTGAACGCGAAACACTGAAAACGACACTTCGTAAAATGCGCAGTGAGGTTATGGACATCCCGATGTACATTGGCGGAAAAGAGATCCGCACCGATAAAAAAGTCCGAATGGCCCCGCCGCATGACCATGCACATACGCTGGCACATTTTCATGCTGGGGATAAATCACATGTTCAGCAGGCAATCGATGCAGCACTTAAAGCAAAAGATGAATGGGCCGGCTTCAGCTGGGAACACCGGGCAAGTATCTTTTTGAAAGCCGCAGAATTGCTCAGTGGCCCTTACCGTGCAGTGATCAATGCTGCTACGATGCTGGGACAGAGTAAAAATGCTTTTCAGGCTGAGGTTGACGCAGCATGTGAAATGATTGACTTCCTGCGGTTCAATGTTCAGTTTATGCGTGAGATCTATATGCAACAACCCATTTCTTCAAAAGGTGTTTACAACAGACTTGAGCAAAGGCCGCTGGAAGGATTTGTATTTGCACTAACACCTTTTAATTTCACTGCCATCGCCGGAAATCTGCCAACGTCAGCAGCCATGATGGGAAATGTCGTTGTCTGGAAACCTGCCAACACACAAATTTATGCTGCGAATATCCTCATGAAAGTTTTCATCGAGGCCGGCGTTCCTCCGGGAGTCATTAACCTCGTTTATGTTTCAGGTCCGGATGCTGGTGACATCATTTTCAACCACCCTGATTTCGCCGGAATTCATTTTACAGGTTCAACGGAAGTTTTCCGTGGCATCTGGAAAACCATCGGAAATAATATAAGTAAGTATAAATCTTATCCGCGCATCGTCGGTGAAACCGGTGGAAAGGATTTTATCCTCGCCCATCCGAGTGCTGATGTAAAATCGCTGGTAACAGCACTTACAAGAGGTGCATTTGAATTCCAGGGACAAAAATGTTCTGCCGCTTCGCGTGCCTATATCCCCGCCAGCTTATGGCCTGCCGTTAAAGAGGGTTTGCTCGCCGACCTGAAATCAATAAAAGTTGGTCCCACAGAAGATTTTACAAACTTCTTCAATGCAGTGATTGATGAGAAAGCATTTGACAAGATTGCAACTTATATAGACGCTGCAAAGAAAAGCAGCGATGTGGAAATTCTCGCGGGCGGAACGTATGACAAAAGCAAAGGATATTTTATCCAACCAACTGTGCTGCTTGCCAAAGATCCTTTCTATGTAACGATGTGCGAAGAAATTTTCGGCCCGGTACTTACCATTTATGTATATGAAGATGTAAAGTTCGAAGAGATCGTCTCAATCGTGGATAAAACGGGAATTTACGCATTGACCGGATCCATATTCTCTCAGGACAGATATGCTGTTGAACTTGCGATGAGGAAACTTGTGAATGCAGCAGGAAATTTTTACATCAATGACAAATGTACCGGCGCCGTTGTGGGCCAGCAGCCATTTGGCGGCAGCCGGGCATCAGGAACGAATGACAAAGCAGGCTCCATGTATAACCTCCTCCGCTGGGTATCTCCGCGCACCATAAAAGAAACGTTGGCCCCCCCTACTGACTACAGGTATCCATTTATGGCTGAGGAAACCCCAAATGGAAATGTGGTTGGCAAGACAAAAGTAACTGCCAACTGATTTTCAACACGATCCTGTTATCATTATTCTGTCGAAGGCGAAATCTTAAAAAGCTGATTCACTACTTTTACATCAATGGCAAGGAAGAAAAATATTTTTCAGCGTAAGTGGATTCCTGATGCACTGAAACCATACCTGTACAACAAGTACATGTTTACATTTCTTGGATTCCTGGTGTGGCTAACTTTTTTCGACAAACATGATTTCATACTTCAGCATTCCTATCGCAGCAAACTCAGCGAGTTAAAACATGAACGTGATTACTTTATCAAGCAGATCGAAAAAAATAAAGCTGAAATGAATGAGCTTTTTACGGACAATAAAAATCTCGAAAAATTTGCGCGGGAAAAATATTACATGAAGCGCGACAACGAGGATGTGTTTGTTTTTGTAGATAAAAACAACAGGTTGCTTTCTGAAAGTACTGCGGATAAATCAACTGAATAAATTTCCGTTGCCTCTAATGCCTGGTCGCAGGAACAACTATCTCAACAACCTTTTTATTTTCAATTGATTTTCCGCTAACTACGGAATCTCCGGAATTCTGAACTTCCTTCTTCTTTGCACTTATTATACTATTGTCTTGTTTTACGGCTGAAGTTGTGATACTTACAACCTGCACAGGAGCATTGGTGCTGTCACCTAGATTGACAGACCTATGATAATTTTCAGGATCAATTTCAGCGAGACGCAGCTTGTCAAACGGAATTGCTAAATCATTTATTTCTATTACACTATTCTCTATATTTGAAACAGCACTCTTGTCCATGTTATTGCTTTGTGCAGAAGCAGCAATAGAAAAAAACAACATCGTAAAGATTGAAATGGCCCTGAACATTTACCTACCGGATTACAAGAATATTAAAATCCATGCCTATATAATTCGTGAGTAACGTATTATTCGAAATACGGAATTTAATCTCTCCATTGCGCGCCTCCACATGATGGATTGTTACATTTGGTTGCGTAGCCCATTCACCATTGAGGTTAACTACGACACTGGCATAAGTATCACATCCAGTAACACCGGTAACTGTAAATGTATAAGTCGTGTTAGCGTTAAAATTTTGTGGCCCCAGGTACCATTTTTCGACTGCTGTTATCCCATTCATCTGTGGACCCCAGACAGGAGCAGCACCTGCACCTGCAGATTTTAAGACCTGGCCCACATTGCCTGCAAGGTTATTTGGCATCAATGCCCCGGAGAACTTTACATTCCCAACAACATCCAGTCTTTCAGATGCCAAAGCAGTTCCAATACCTACATTTCCAACATTAAAATAAAACCTGCCTCCCCTTAGTTCCATTCTGTCATCTGCGCCTCTTTCGCCGATGTAAACATAATTGGGATCGCCAAAATTAATAATGCGGTCCTGTGCCGCACTGCTCCAGATAACAGGGTCGCCAACCTGAATATCGCCACGAACATCCAGTTTTTTAATAGGTGCGACAGTACCGATGCCGGTATTTCCTTCAACGAGCAGCCCGTTTGCAGGAGCAACATTAACCCCTGAATAAGTACTTCCTATCACTGCATTTCCCTTAACATCAAGAAGGTTTACGGGAATAAATGCAGCCGTTCCAATACCTACGTTTTGCGAAAAAACTTTTGTTGCAGAACATCCAACAACCAGCGAAAGTGTTATCCAAAATAGTTTTAGCTGATGACGGGAGTAATATTTCATGGCTTATTGCATAAAAAATTTCCTGGTGACAGAATTGGAAGAATTGGTAAGCGTTACGAAATAAACAGCCGTAGCAATCTTTGGCAATCGTATTTCATTTCTGTTGAACCCATTGACAGAAGAAACAAATCCTGAAGTAATTTTCTTACCGAATGCATCTATGATCAAAACCTCCATTGATTCTTCAACATTGCTGTAATATCCAAGTGTTAGGATTGATGAAGCATTATCCGGAGATGCAAATACGAAATCGAATGATTTTGAATCTCCAATATTCACAGCAACAGATTGCGAAAAAGAAAATTTTCCGTCATAATCTACCTGACGTAATCTGTAATATGAAATTCCATCGTATGGATTTTCATCCACATCGGCATAACTCAATACTGATGTGCTGTTACCGGCTCCATTCACAATATTAATTGTTTCAAATACTTCATTATTGCGTGACCTTTGCACTTCAAAAAATGCGTTGTTGGTTTCTGAAGCAGTTGACCAGTTAAGCAGAACCGATTTTTCCTTTAGTTTAGCATTAAAGAATAAAAGCTCAACCGGCAATGGCGCACTCAGATTGGAAAGCACCCATGGACTTGCAGTACCCAAAGTTTGAGCAGGAATTGATACCACAGCAGTACCTGCGAGCACGCCCGGTCCGGCACCAACCGGTGCATTCCATGATGTACCTATCCAGTTCTGCGCAGCAAAGGTTCCTGTTGGAGCATAACTGGTTGTATTCTCAACCCCGCGGTATGTAAAACTGACTGCACCGGTAAAAGAAGGAGTGGATTTAATATCCCACCAGCGGTCAATTACAACAGGCACTTCACCGGCTCCGGGAATTGTCTGACTCCACATCTGCGTAACAGAAATCTGCCATGGCGTATTGTTAGTGGTCGTTGTAAGCCTGGTTGATGCATTGATATTTGTATTGCCCGCCGTTTTTGTAATGGTAAGTGGTATGTAAAGTGCAGGAGCAGATATGGTTCCGAATGGAAACAAGTATGGAGCATTATTGGCGCCTACATTCCACTGTACAATTGCGGTATTGTTCCCTGCATTCATCTCACTTACAATGTACCCGGTAGTTCTCGTAATGGCTGTGTTCAATGGATTGGTTATTGTTAATTTTCTTGTAGTTAACAGAAGCGGGCGGTCATTGAGCGCAAGAATGCCGGCAGGTGCTGCATATCCTCCGCCAACAGTTTCATTTTGGTTCATTTGTTTATTCCCGGTTCCCAGCAGCGTCAGATTGTTAAACCAGGTGGGAAGTGTTCCGCCAATAATCTGGCTCGATCCGTTTAACTCAACAGTTCCAGTGTTGGCTGTAAAAACATTCTGGGTAGAATTATTTGTCCAGTTACCATACACCTGCATAACTCCGGTGTTATCAACTTTGCCAATGGAAGCACCTGCATCCTGATTGGTAAAATGTCCGGTTGGTCCTGTTACAATTATGTATGCACCATTGTTTACGATGTATGCACCATTGTTTATCAATCCTTGCGAAAACGCATTAGAAGAATAGAATGCAATCGCAGCAATCAATGAAGCAAAATATTTCAAGCTACGTTTCATGGTCTTAATTATTAATGCTCAGTTTTCAAATCGTTGTTTGCTGCCGGCAATCCGATACTATATTTTCCATCAGCAAGTTTGATTTTTCCTGCATGTGGCCCGCCGATGATTACATCTCCAACAGCCGTTTTTTCTTCCACGTTATAACCATATACATCCCAGTCGGCAGGCCAGCGGTAAATCTTGTTCCAGTCTGGCTGGTTGGCTGCCTTTGCACTGGCAGGATCCTGTTCGTATTTTAATATTGGTCCCGGCATATATGCAAACCGTCCCTCTCCATAGTTCGTTTTTGGCTTGGCAACAATCTGGTAATCCACTTCACCGCTGCTTGTACCATTATTTACTTCCACTAGATCAAATCCGGTTGCTGACTTATTGATCACCGCCAATCCATTGCAGTTTGGAATATTTGCCTGTGGAAAAATCTTGAGTGGATTCTGAGCATTCACCATAATGATATCTGCAAGTATCGGATCAAGGTCCACATGTGCCCTGCCATTCAATAACTGAACAGTTCCATAATCAGTATACCAGTATTCAGGAGATTCAGGAGCGGTAAGCCGGATTCTACCATGAGTTGGCGTGGAAATAATTTCTGCGACCACGCCGACACCTGTTATTTTACTGTTGGTCAACTCCTCGCCGACTGCTGCATAATTGACGAAAACACCATTGGTTCCATAAAAATATCCGCCAGCACGTCTTGTACCACCGGTTCCATTATAAAAGCCGTAAACACCTTGACCATCTTCAGTAGTTGGTACCCCATTACCGGTAGCAGTAAAATTTCCACCAGTTACGTATCCGGGATTTCCTCCACCACTGTAGATTGAATATCCTCTCACCGCACTGTGATAACCTGCCTTGCTAATTGAAGTATTCAATTGTCCATAAATGCCGGGGCGTGTTGCGAATACTGCTGATGCATCATCCCCATAAAAATAACCCGGAATCCAAACGCTGGAATATCCGAGAACTGCTGCAACACTTGCATTAACCATGGTCCTTCCATAAACTGCTGTTGAGTTTGGATCGTCTGTAAATCCATATACAGAAGCCCCACCAATGGTTGACGCACCAACAGTGATCGGTCCATTATATCCTAGATAACCAAACTGCTGCTGACCTGCTACATCACTGAATCCCTGCACTGCAGTTGTACCTGCAACACCAGAGGTGGTTCTGAAATATCCTCCAACGGTATTGGTTCCTCCATCATAATAAATTCCATACGGCTGGGCAGGTGCAGTATCATACACGCGTACATTAAGATTACTCATTGGCTGAATATATGGTGCTGCAACCGGACGGAACCAAAGTTCGAGCGTTCCTGCAGGAGGCATGTTGGCAATATATTTTCCAAGCATTCCTGTGGCGTCGGCGGTAACAATTGAAGTTCCTGCCCCCACATCCACTACACCTCCCAGGGTGTTTATTCTTACGAACCGGTTTGCTAAGACGCGAACTGCCTCAAGGGAATTGGTGGCAATAATAAAATCCTTGTTATCTGTAGTTCCTAAAAAATTCTGTCCGACTGCCACTCCGGGTGTTGTTCCGGCATTACCCGAAAGCGCCCATCCTCCTCCAGAAATATACACCCAGTTGGGTGTGGTCGTCAGACTTGTATTGTAGTAAAGTCCTTCCAGCGAAGCACCCACAGTATTTGTCTGGTAAACAATTAATCCCTGGGCTGCGGC
>CAYHHK010000061.1:5503-10111 GCA_964356415.1 uncultured Flavobacteriales bacterium | reverse complement strand
ACATTTTCATTTTCTGTTACCGAAATTATTTTCTCCCTCAAAACGGTAATCATTCAGGAATACCATTTCTCCTCTTCCCCGTTTTTATTTTTCAGGGGTCCGCCGCTGTTGAGTTAAGATAAATTTATTAACCCGGGTTCCTTCCGGTTTGATGCGCAACACAATTATGTGATTGCCTTTTTATATTTTATTATTTCCAAAGCTTAACTAATACTCAAATGAAAAAAATATTTTTTTTTCTCACCCTATATGTAATTGCATGTACTGCCAATGGTCAGATGCTGGCAGGCAAAGTATTCGATGGTAATTCCAAGGAAACACTGCCCGGCGCATCTGTTTACATTCCCGATCTAAAAACCGGAGCTGTTACAGATGCCAAAGGAAATTATGAAATCAAGAATTTACCGAAGAGTAAATTTTCTGTCCGGGTAAAATCCATCGGATATGCGACCATTACCATATCCATTGACCTTTCGATAACAAAAATAAAAGATTTTGCGCTGGAACCGGCGGCGATCGAAAGTCCGGAAGTGGTTGTCACAGGCAGCGCATTCTCCTCTGAGAAATTTCGTTCAAGTGTTCCTGTTGAACAGATCAGCAAACTCAGCATTACAAGCATCGGCGTGAACAACATCGTGAATGCACTCGCAACAACGCCGGGTGTTTCAGCAATCAGCACCGGAGATGCAATCAGCAAACCTGTGATCCGCGGATTAAGCTACAACAGGATTGTAACTGTGAATGAAGGTGTGCGACAGGAGGGCCAACAATGGGGTGATGAGCACGGCATCGAAATTGATGAATTCAGTGCCGACAGAATAGAAGTATTAAAAGGGCCTTCTTCCCTGCTCTATGGTTCCGATGCATTGGGCGGTGTGATCAACATCCTTGAGCCCATCCCTCCGTCCGAAGGAAAAATAGTGGGAGAATTGCATTCCAATTTTTCAACAAACAATCTTTTTAGTGCAAACTCACTCATGCTTGAAGGGAATCAAAATGGATTTGCCTGGAGGGCCCGCGGCACATATAAAAATGCAATAGCATACCGGACTCCGGTTGAACGCGTCTATAATTCTGCATTCAACGAAAAAAATGCCGAGTTGCTTGCAGGACTTAACCGGAGCTGGGGATATTCACATCTTCATTTCAGCAAATGGGATTCCAATATAGGGATTATTGAAGGTGACCGTGATTCAATCACCGGCAAACTTCTGAATACAGAAGGCATGGCTGCTGAAGGCAGCGAACTGACATCCCGTTCGCTCGATTTGCCTTTTCAAAATGTTTCTCACACAAAAATTTCTCTTGTCAATAACCTCGTCATAAGAAAAAGTCAGCTTCGCGTCAATGTCGGATGGCAGAAGAATGACAGGAAAGAATTTTCAGAATCATCAAGCCATGCCGGTCTGTGGTTTCATCTCAGCACGGTTACCTGGGATCTCAAATATTATTTCCCTCAACAGGACAGCATGAAAGGTATTGAAGCTGTAATTGGCATCAGCGGAATGAATCAGCAAAATGTGAATAAAGGAGAAGAATTTCTTATTCCTGCCTACATGTTAAATGATGCCGGCGGATTTGCATCAGTAAAAAAATCCTTCAGCAAAGCGACACTAAATGCCGGGGTCCGCTACGACATTCGTTTTGTCAACGGGGACCCGCTGATCGTTGACAGCACAGAAAAATTTTCATCATTCTCCTCAGAATTCTCTTCCATCTCCGGTTCTGTTGGCGCTACTTATAATATCAGTGAAGCATGGAACCTCAAGGCCAACATTGGAAGGGGATTTAGAGCTCCGAATATTTCTGAGCTTTCAGCAAATGGAATACATGAAGGAACTTTCCGCTATGAAATCGGCAACATAGACCTGAAACCTGAAACAAGCCTTCAGTTTGACTTCGGTATTTCCGCAGAAGGAAAGAAGATGGGGTTGTCGGTGGATGGATTTTACAATATCATCGATAATTTTATTTATTACCGTCATGCTGATGGTGATTCAATAACTGCAGACGGAGAAATATTCCCTGTTTACAGGTATACGCAGGGAAATTCCCTACTTAAAGGTTTTGAAATTACGCTTGATATCCACCCAATATCCAATCTGCATTTTGAAAATTCAATTGCATTTGTTGAAGGAGAAAACAAGAATATCAATTCCCCTCTGCCATTTATTCCTCCGGTAAAATTTGAAAATGAACTTATGTTTACTTTCAAAACAAAAAAAGCAGCGAGGCTGTCAGAGCCTTACATAAAGGCTTCTGTTGTGAATGCATTAAAGCAGGATAAAATTGACATGTTTGAAACTCCGACTAGTGGATATACATTACTCAATGCAGGAGTTGGAACAAATATAAAAGTTGCCCGACAGAGCATCCTCATATTTATTGCCGCTAATAATATTACTGACACAAAATATTTCAACCACCTCAGCCGATTAAAAGAAGTAAGCATAAATGAGATGGGCAGGAATTATACATTTGGGATTAATCTGCCATTTGGATTGAAATAGAAAATTTAATATCGCTAGTGCTTTACAATTCTGAATACTGCATTCCCACTGCCTGTACTGAGTTTTAAAAAATAAACCCCCGGCCCCAGCATGGAAAGATCAACGCTTTCATCAGTTAGTATTTGAGCAGGTACTACAGTTTCTCCAAGCATATTGTTAATTGAAATCTCTGCTTTTATATTTTGACCCTGCAAAGAATAAATATTCAGCTTATCCACAACAGGGTTTGGATATACATTAAATAAATTTCTTAGAACACTCTCTTCAATCCCCACCGGAACACAACCATTGCTAAATAAAAGAGAAGCACGATCAATGTTCAGGGCGGCCAGCATCCTTGTTTTTTGACCCTCAGAAAACGCATTCATGCATTCATCGTCGGTGTAATCAAGATAATTCATAAACATGATGCCGGGGAATGATGATGTGCAGTTGTCAGTTTTGGGGTATGCAGGGCAACCATAATTTTCAGCCGCCTGCAAAGGCGTATCTGAAACATTGTCATCAGCGTTGCATGTGTTACCATCATCTCCCCAAACATGAAGCAGGTTAAGCCAGTGGCCTATTTCATGTGTAAGCGACCTGCCTTTGTTGTAATGCGGCAACAGGTGTGACCCAATTCTTCCACATGCTTTATAGTTTATTACAACGCCATCATATTGCAAATCACCGCCTGGAAATGTCCCAAGCCCAAGAAAATTCTGATTGGTAAATGCAGCAACCCAGATGTTCAGGTACCGCGTGGCATCCCATGCATCATCGCCGCCGCTTGAACTGAGTTTTGTTTCATCATAATTGCTGAAAGCAGTATCAGGTGTGTACTTATGAATGATACCTGTTGTTGGCTGACCATCAGGCGTTCGTTTGGCAAGACAGAATTCAATTTCACAATCTGCAGCGACTGCGCGGAATGCAAGAGGCGTTTGTCCGGAATCCTGATTTGTACGTCTGTAATCTTCATTGATAACATCCAGCTGCGATTGAATAACTGCATCATCGAGGTATTGTGATGTATCATGGTACAACATATGAAACACAACAGGAATAGTAACAATGGAACGCGGGATTTGTCCTGCATGTGTTGCAATCCATTGGGCAGATGCGGATTCGCTTTCAATACGCCTTTGATAATAGGCAGGGTCGCTCAATTCAAGCGCCTTTGTATATTCTGCAGAACTGCACCGTTTAACATTTTGAGCTGTTCCCAAAAAAGAAATGGACATAAAAACTGAAAGCGAGACGAATACATTTTTCATATTTCGATTCCAAACCTACATGATTTTTTATTATTAACCATCAAACCAGGAAAAAATCATTTGTAGGGCAAAATGGAGATTGAGTAATAATCCGGCGAATTTGGATATGAGCATAAACCGGAACCTTGCAGGCGGGTGCGGTTTAATATTACAATCCGGTTACAAACATTTTTCCGAAATCAAATGCGAACGCTTAGCTTTACGGCATGGAACGTAGTGTACGCATACTTCTTGTTGAGGACGAAGAGCATCTCGCCGAGTCTATCTCATTCAATCTTGAGATGGAAGGCTATGATGTAAAGATTGCAGGAACAGGAACACAAGCAGTAAAAACATTCAAAGGCGAAAAATTCAATCTGGTAATCCTCGACGTAATGCTTCCTGAACTGGATGGCTTCGGTGTATGTGAAGCTATCAGGTTACACAATTCATCCGTCCCCATTTTATTTCTCTCTGCAAAAAATACCAGTGAGGATAAAATCATGGGTTTGAAACGCGGTGCAGACGATTACATGACCAAACCTTTCAACCTGGAAGAGTTTCTCCTGCGTGTTCATTCACTGATTAAAAGAGGACTCAGCAAAGAAGAACACAAGGAGCTCAATGAAAAATACAGGTTTGGGCCGAATGAAGTTAATTTTATAACTTTTGAAGTCATTGCCAAGGACGGGAAGAAAATACGTCTTACTAAAAAGGAAATACTATTGTTGAAATTGCTGATAGAACGAAAGAACGAAGTCGTTTCGAGAGAGCAGATTCTCGAAACGGTATGGGGATACGACATCTATCCTTCTACCAGAACTGTCGATAATTTCATCCTTGCATTCAGAAAGTATTTTGAA
>CAYHHK010000061.1:0-5403 GCA_964356415.1 uncultured Flavobacteriales bacterium | reverse complement strand
GCATATATTCTTGAACAAAAGAAAAACGGGAACATAAGCACTCAGGCTGTGGTAACCATTCCTGTTGTATTTCACGTCGTATATAACACCACTGCACAAAATATATCTGATGCAAAATGTATTGCACAGCTTAATCAGCTGAACCTTGACTTTGCAAGGTTAAATACCGATGCCGGAAATACCCCTGCAGCTTTTTCAGGACTTGCGGCCAATACACAGGTTCAGTTTTGCCTTGCACAACGTGACCCGAGTGGAAATGCAACCACAGGTATCATTCACAAATCAACTACTTCTACGTCATTTTCCAGCAATGACAATGTAAAACGTACAGCCAATGGAGGTGACAATGCATGGGATGCAACAAAATACCTGAATATCTGGACTTGTAACCTAAGCGGAGGGCTACTTGGATATGCTCAGTTTCCGGGCGGCTCTGCCTCAACAGATGGAGTTGTTGTATTGTATTCGTCAGTAGGAAGTATGACTTCTCCGGGAACAGCAACTCCGTACCACCTGGGCAGGACTACCACGCATGAAGTAGGTCACTGGCTCAATCTGTACCACATCTGGGGAGATGAATCTGCCTGCAATGCAGATGACAACGTATCTGATACACCGAAACAAAAAGCAGAAAATTATGGATGTCCCACCTACCCTCAAACAACTCAGTCGGGCGGCAGGTGCAGCACCACTGATCCAAGTTCCATGTACATGAATTATATGGATTACACCGACGATGGATGCATGAATATGTTCAGCGCAGGACAGGCAGTCAGAATGCAGGCTCTGTTTGCTTCAGGAGGTTCGCGTGTTGCAATGGTTTCTTCTCTTGGCTGCACTCCGCCAACAGGAGGCGGCACTTGCAATGTACCAACAGGACAAACTACAACAGGAATAACCACCACTACTGCTACTTTAAACTGGAGTGCTGCAACAGGCGCAGTCAGCTACAATGTACAATACAGAATTGTAGGTGCCGGATCATGGACTTCTACTACGTCTACTACCACTTCAAAATCACTGAGCGGCCTTGTTGCTGCAACAAATTATGAGTGGCAGGTTAAGACTGTTTGCTCAGCAGGCTCATCTGCATTTTCGGGCTCTTCTACTTTTACTACTTCATCAACGGGTGGCGGCGGTTGTAGCGATACCTATGAGCCAAATGAATCCAGGACTGCGGCGAAAACAGTATCTACCAATACACATATTACCGGTTTGATCTCCACTACAACTGATAAAGATTACTTCAAGTTCACAACAACATCTCCGAATACCAATGTGAAGATTGATTTAACCAATCTTGCAGGCGATTATGATATTAAGCTCCTTAATTCTTCCGGCACTACACTTGTCACTTCCCAGAATGGCGGCACTACTGCTGAACAGATCAAGAGAAATACCACATCTGCTGCAACCTATTACGTTTACATTTATGGATATCAGGGTGCAAACAGTTCCACTGTTTGTTATGACCTTCTGATCAGCACCAGAAGTACTGCATGGCGCGAAAGTGCTGATGCAATCAATGAGCCGGTAGCTGCTGAAAACAACATGGTCGTTTATCCGAACCCTGCTGATGGAATCGTGAATGTCAGTTTCAATGGCGTTACTAACAGCACAGCCAATGTTCGCATTACAGACATGGTTGGAAAAATTATTGCTACCAGAAATGTAACCGTGACAGAAGGAAATAACAAAGTCAGTTTCGATTTGTCACAATACAGCAAAGGAATCTATCTCGTTGAGCTCAGCAATGAATCAAATCACAGCGTTCAACGGTTGATGCTCGATAAATAATAAAGCAATAATTAATAAGGTTTATTTTTTTATAAGACCGTCCCGAAGTTTCGGGACGGTTTTTTTATTCAGGCCGGTGAAGTTGTGAGTGCATTCTTGAATCAGACGTTCATCTGAAAAATCCCTGACTCCCGTTCAGTCTGATGCTCCTATTTTTTAACTTCAGAGATTCTCATTAATAAGAAAAACCATTATAAAATTTCATTTTCTGTTTGACAGGTAAAGTTATTACTCAAATCCTCTAAGTATTACAAACATGGCTTGTGGGATTTATGACTTAAAATTGCTATTTCCTTCCTTCTTTTACTGCTTTGGCGAGATCTTCAATGTCCCCATCCTTTATTTTTATGCCCTGGACATCGTAATCAAAATAAACAACCTCACCGGTTGAAGGATCGAAAACAAACATACTTTTATTCACGGTAATCGCAGGTTGAAAATAATAATATTCAGTGCTCCTGTCCTTTATTACCTGCTCTAGTTTTTCCTTACTGCATATCTCAAACTTATAAGGGTAAACTCCGGCAATGATTGACTGGTAACGATCGGCAATTTGCTTATTGGTGGGTGGCGTTCCGAAACTTCTGCCTTGTCCCGGGTTTGGCTTTAATGTTTCATCGCAAAAAAGCAAAGTCCTTTCTTTTATTTTTCCGGCTTTAGAAGCGTACACTTTTTTCAGACCGTTGACTATTGAAAGTGAATTACCATGAATATTATGCTTCTGGACAAGTTCCATGGACTGAACCATGCTTTGCAACATGTTCCTCAATCGGTAAGCACAATCTGTATTTTTGCTCTCATTTCCAAAATGGTTTATTGGGCAATATGCAAGCATATCTTCATACTCATATTTTTCAATTGTTTTCTTGCCTCCATTAATTAATGCGAGGTAACTATATCCGCTTGTAGAAAGTATGAAAGATGCTGACTTATCACTAATTTTTGATTTTAAAGACTTGCTATCTATTATTTCAAAAGGAGTAATGGTCCATAAATCTTTCATTGCTGATGAAAGTTCATCATCAAATTTTGCGTTGCCGGTTTGAACGATATAGGTTTTGGAACCTTTAAATTGGGTAAATTCCTTTCCGTCATAATCTACAGCACTCAATTGTGCTATGGATTGAAATGAAATAAAAGTAAAGATTGCGATGCCAATTAATTTTTTTCTCATGCCAGGTTATTTAGATAATGGTTAGATTGATTTTTTCTATTTTAGACGCATCAACTTTTGCTCTCCGGAGTTCAATACTAAGAAATATTATCCAATGAATAAAATGAGTGCTGTTTTCATTCTTTTTTGAGTCGGAGTATTCGCTAACCTATATTCTTATGCATAAATTTTACTTTATTCTCCTTATTTTTATTGCAACGAATTTGCAAGCACAGAAATCTGCTTCTTTCTTTAGAACCTCACCTTCCAATGCTACAGTTTATGATATGGAGAAAAACGAGCTCGGTGTAACACCCTTTGATCTTCGGAAATTGAAACCGGAAATTACAAAAATAAAGATCACGAAAGAAGGGTTTGATCCTGCAGAGATTGAGTTTTCAGAGAAAGAGAAAAACGGGATCTCATTTCCGCATTCAGTCGTTTTCTGCCCTAAATGTAATTTGCTTATTGATTCAAACATTTCCAATGACGAATACACAGGCGCACTTATTCTCCGAAAGAAAATCAAAGACCATGACAACGTATTAATGATTGCTATTGATACTCCTCAAATCACAATTGCTCCAAAAACCGAAATTGGAAAAATAAACTATGACCGGAAACTTATAAATGACCGGGATATTCATATGGTGCTTGGTTATCCTGAAAACATGCAAAATCAACTTAT
Source organism: uncultured Flavobacteriales bacterium (assembly GCA_964356415.1). Lineage (GTDB taxonomy): Bacteria > Bacteroidota > Bacteroidia > AKYH767-A > 2013-40CM-41-45 > JAPLDB01. The sequence continues at coordinate 1,765 of CAYHHK010000061.1, read as the reverse complement.
TAATTGCTTCAGGAATTCATATATTGAAGCATATTTTATATCTGAAAAGGAAAAGGAACGTGCAAACCTTTATAAACCAAAAGTTATTTTAAGGCCACTCGTAAGAAGAATAGACTTTAAATTAAAAGGACGATTGCTGCGGGATTACACCGGACCCTGCATGATTGAATGTACCTGGCAGGTATCAGATATTTCAGATCGAACAAAAGTAATAGGTCAGTTTGATGTAATAACTTCTGTTTATCGATTCCAGGGCAATTATGATTTAATCCTGCATCAAATGCTCTCTGAATCAGAACGAGACCTGTTGGATAATGATACATTATACGATTTTCTCACCCGGGTCGAGAAAAATTATCTTTCAAAGTCAAAAAAGGAAGTAATTAATATCCAAACATCATTACCAGTTTCCTATAACACCACAAAAGATATGCTGAAAGGTATTGCATCCTCAGTTGTGACAATTGAGAATGAGGATATTTTTGGAAGCGGGTCCATCATATCACCAACCGGATATATTCTAACCAGTTATCATGTTATTACCGGAGAAAAAAATATTTTTGTTAGACGCGGAATCGAAGAAAAAATAAAAGCGGAAATAGTCAAAACCAACAAAGACTACGATCTGGCGTTGCTGAAAATAAATATCTCAGATTGGAAACCACTGGCTATTGGCAACAGCGAAAAGGCAGATATTGGTGACGAGATCTTTGCAGCCGGAACCCCTGCAGAAAAATCACTTAAGCAATCAATAACCAAAGGAATAATAAGTGGTTTTCGCCAATGGAATGGGGTGAACTTCATTCAAACTGACGTGACAATAAATCCCGGTAATAGCGGTGGGCCAATGCTAAATTCAAAGGGTGAAATTATCGGAATTACCACAATGAAATTGATTGGAAAAGGAATCGAGGGCATCGGGTTTGGAATTCCCTCAAATGTTGCAATTGAAATGTTAAACCTAAAACTGGAATATAAATAGCATAACTCTTTTTACAGATTCAGGAATATTGAATGCGCTTTCATCAATCTAATTCTGAATAAGTAACAGGGTTGAGTATTTCCGGAACATTGCGATTCTTCCTCGCGCTATTGGCATCTGTTGAAACAGTGTATGCTTCCATTTCATTCTCAGAAAAAGGCTTAATGAGATTCTTAATTTCCACTGCACTCAGCTTAGGATCGACCCATTTGCATTCATCTTCCCGTGAAATAATCAGCGGCATTCTCTTTTTCAGGTTATGGATTTTTTCCATCAAAGGATTTGCCGCCGTAGTTAGAACGCTGAATGTATCTCTTATCTCACCGGTACTTTTGTCAACCCAGTTCTCATAAATACAACCGAGCGAAAACAGCTCCGCTCCTTTCAGCTGAATATGATAGGGATATTTCTTCCCTTTAAAATCCCTCCATTCATAGAAGCCGTTTACACCAAGTAAACAGCGCTTGCTAACAATGCTTTTTCGAAAGGACGGTTTCTCGAAAACAGTTTCGCCAACAGCATTCAGCGTTTTGGAACGGATGTCATTTGCACCCTTCAGATCTTTTGCCCAGAATGGGATGAGCCCCCATTCATATAAAAATACCCCATCAGATTTAACGATCGGTAACTGCGGATGGACAAAGCCACTCACGAAGTAGTAAGGAGTTACTTCATCAAATAACTTATAATTATTCCAGGCAGGAGGTATGATATCACTGTATCTCTGTTTGTATTTTTCTGCCCGCTTCTCAATGTATTGTATGTTGTAACACATGGTATGTG
>CAYHHK010000060.1:17780-22639 GCA_964356415.1 uncultured Flavobacteriales bacterium | reverse complement strand
GTTGGATCCTGCAATGAAGATTGCTGACCGTCACCAAAATTCCATTGCCACGAAACAATGGGATCATTGCCAACAGGAGAAGAGTGATCTGTAAATGAAATAGCATTTCCCAAACAGACACCGGCAGCTGTAAATGCAGCAGTTGGCGCAGCAGTAGTTGGAATTCCTGAATAAGTAATGGTGTCAATGCATCCTGAAGCAGCAGTTACGATCAGCGTTGCAGTAAAACTACCACCGACGTATTCTACAATTGGATTTTGCAATGTTGAAGAAGAAGGGTTGCCACCGGGAAAACTCCAGTGCCATGCGATTATAGGCGCCCCGCTTGAAGTGGTGCTGATGTCATGAAAATTAACAGAGCCACAAAGGGAGGTATAGGTAAAGTCAGGATTAATTCCCTGTGGTTGCGGAACGAATATTTCGTAAAAGTTACATCCGGTTGGCGGTTGTACTGCGACCACAAATGTATCTCCCTGCTGGGGATATACTACAATGTTCTGAGTTGTCTGACCATCGGGATACCAAAGATAGTTGTAATTGATGGAAGGATCTGCGGGTGCACGCAATGTATCAGCTGTGCCATAACAATCAGCAGTGGAACTACCCTGAAGGATTCCACAATTAAAATCCCAGTAGGATTGCGCAAAGTGGGCGCCCCAGATACAATCAGCATTGGTGATCACAAGTGTAACTGTTTGCCCCACATAAGAAGAAAGGTTGACGCCAACAGTTGTCCATGGTTTATACTTTGCTCCGCATACACCCTGGTAAAAACCCGGAAGCGACTGGCCATTCGGTTCACTGGCTTCGTAATGAAAGAAGGCGCAAGGAATCGTATCACCGACAGGATTCAGCATAACAAATTCTGCATAAGGACGCTCTCCGTCAGGGTGTCCGGCATCTTCAAGCACGAGTGCATAGGCATAAATAAAATTGGTGTCGGTAACAGCAACAGTAAGCGGATACACTAATTGCTCGGCGACTGAACCGGCAGTTTGTGGTTCGCCAAGTTCTATTGATGTATTCCCAAAGCCCGGAGCAACCAATTGAAGCGGAGGATCGCCGAAATTAAACCCGGGAGTACATAAGTCATTTCCGCCTCCTGAATTGAGGTTGAAGTTGGGTGCTGTTGGTGACCCCAAAGGGCCCCAAACCGGAGGGTTCATACTTGAATTCCCGCCTACAGCGCCCTGCCATGCGCCCCATCCGTTTTCTGCACTCATGGCATCGCAAACAGCACAGGTGCTTGGGTTTCCGGGGCCATTTCGTTCAGTCTGCGCTCGGCTCCATTCCACATGCATTCCTTTGGCCCACATCTGCCTGTGTTGTTCAACCAGCTTATTCACAACTGGTTGCGGCAAACCATCAGCAGTCATGTTTTCCCGCAATGTTTTTTCATCGAAATGGGTTGCACGTTGCTTAATAAAAGTGACCGGCTTGTCTTTGTAATTAACCCGCTGAGCCATACCAGTAGCGGCACACAGCATAAATGCAGTGAAAAAGACAGAATATATATTAAAAGGTAGTTTCAATAATTGATGCGCAAGTATTTCAAAACATTATCATCACTTACATCATCAAAGAAAAAACAAATGCAACAAAGTCTCGGGTCAGAAAAAATCTGTCCTGATTGTTGAGGTGTTGCGGTTGGTTAAATCCCGACGAGTTAAGTTAGACTACTAAGAAATACAATTTTAGGAAGTCTGCAAAATATAGTTTGAAGTTGGCTTAAATCTGGACTGAATTAATTTCGGGAAATCATTTTATATCTTTACTCGCAGTATGGAATCAGAAAAAGACCCCGAAACAAAAACAAAGGTGAACAATTATGTTCGCTATTCCTCTATGGTCTTCCAGATGGCAGCATTGATAGGTCTTGGCGTGTGGGGGGGAAGGCAGCTCGACAATTATCTCGGACTTAAATTTCCTGCTTTTACACTTGTGTTGTTATTTGTGGGGATTTTTGTGGGAATGTACTGGTCATTAAAGGATCTATTAAAAAAGAAGGATTGATTTTCCCATTTTGGCGCCTTCTCCGAATCTCTTTATAATTTAGCCGGCCATTCAAAAAATGAAAAATTTCCTCATCAATTTAGTGCTTTTCTCTCTGGCCATTGGCATTGCAGATTTTTGCTGGAACAAATTCGTTCCTGCAAATCCAATTTACCATCCTGAAGCCATTATCCTCCTTTTTTTCCTGATTACTGCATTATTCCATTATATTATAACCAAGAACAAAGACGCCCGGCCACAGGTCATTGTAAGGTATTATATGAGCGGAACGGTATTGAGGCTGTTTTTATATATCGTCATTTTGCTTTTATACAGGTTCATTGATAAGCCAACGATGGTTCCGTTTGCCATTGCTTTTATTTTGCATTACTTTTTCTTTACGGCATTTGAGGTCATTTCGCTATTGAAGCAGTTTCGAAGTCAATAGATTGACCCCACTGAAGCACGAATTTCGTAATTCGTTATATTAGTAGTATTTCATTCGTACTTCGATGGGATAACAGTTTCAAAAAAAATTAGCCATTTTAAGATTGGTATTTCCTAAGAATGCTTAGTTTTGCGGCCTCAAAAATTCAAAACTTACAAGTCGGTTCATTTTCAATGAGTTATACTTAAAATGGTTGAAGCAGTAAATAAGAAAGTAGGCAGTAAGCATCCCGATAGCTATCGGGAGGCAGTAGGAAAGACTTTCCTAGTTCAATTGGGAATCGTATTCCTGTTTGTGCTGTCGGGTTTTTTCGCTTTTGCTAATGAAGAAGTAACAGTTGATTCAACAGCGGTTCATACTGAAGCGACAGAAGAGCATGCTGAAAAAAGTGAAAAGTTCAGTCCGGGGAAACTGATCATGGGGCATATTGCTGATGCGCACGACTGGCATTTGTGGGGAAGTCATGAGCATCCGGTTTCTATTCCATTACCAATAATCATTTATAATAAGGATAAGGGATTCTCAGTGTTTATGTCTAGCCGTTTCGAACACGGCCATGCATCTTATGAAGGATACAAATTAGAAGAAGGGAAAATAATAAATGAAGACAGTTCTGCTTTAAATGGGTATGACCTCTCCATCACAAAAAATGTTCTTGCAATTTTCATCGCGGCCGGACTTATGCTTTTTATTTTTATCGGAGTGGCGAAAACGTATGCACGTACACCGGACCAGGCGCCAAGTGGATTTCAGAATGCCATTGAACCAATGATCCTTTTTGTGCGCGACGATATTGCAAAATCAGCCATTGGTGAAAAGCATTACGCGAAGTTCATGCCTTACCTGCTCACGATATTCTTTTTTATCTGGATCAGTAATATCCTGGGACTGATACCGGTTTTTCCGGGTGGAGCTAACGTAACCGGAAATATTGCAGTGCCGTTGGTATTGGCAACATGCACCTTGCTTATCACTTTATTTTACGGCAACAAGCATTACTGGACGCATATCCTTGCAATGCCTGGCGTACCTAAAGCCATATTGATCATTTTAACGCCGCTGGAAGTTTTAGGAATATTCTTAAAGCCTTTCGTGTTGATGATCCGACTCTTTGCAAACATCATGGCCGGACATATTGTGGTGCTCGTTTTTTTCTGTCTCATTTTTGTAGCAGGAGCAGCATCAACAGGAGCAGGATTCGGAGCAGCAGTGCCGGCTATTGCATTTACAATATTCATCAACGGAATTGAATTGCTTGTGGGCTTTCTGCAGGCATTTGTATTTACTTTCCTGTCGGCCGTCTATTTTGGAATGGCTACAGCAGAACCGGAACATCATTAATCAATCTTACATATATTAATAATTAATAACAACTATGACTTCTTTATCAATTCTTCTCGATGCATCAGTAGCACAGGCGGGTGCAGTAATCGGCGCAGGTCTGGCAGCAGTAGGTGCAGGTATCGGTATCGGAAATATCGGCAAAAGCGCACTTGAATCAATGGCTCGTCAGCCTGAAATGAAAGCCGATCTGGTATCAAACATGTTCGTTGCTGCGGCCCTTGTAGAAGGTGTTGCACTGGCAACTGTCGCACTTGCGTTTATCGTAGGTCTGGCTTAATTCGGATTGAGATCAATCGAAAGCATGTCTGTCAGCCGAAAATTGACAGTGAGCAATATGCATCCCGACAATTGTCAGGAGGCAAATTGAAGGCTATTTGACGCTACACAAATGCTTGTAAAATAAAAATCAAACCTCATGAAATTAGTAACACCTGACATTGGTTTGTTGTTCTGGATGATCGTATCATTCGGGATCGTGCTATTCCTGTTGAGGAAGTTTGCATGGAAACCCATTCTCGCATCGCTAAAGGCGCGTGAAGAATCCATTTCCGATGCACTCAACACTGCTAAGAAGGCAAAGGAAGAAATGACGTTGTTGAAGTCGGACAATGAAAAGCTCATTCAGCAGGCACGTGCAGAGCGTGACCTGTTGCTGAAGGAAGCCCGCGACACGAAAGATGCCATCATTGCTGAATCGAAAGTGAAAGCACAGGCCGAGGCAAACAAAATCATGGCCGGTGCCCGCGAGACGATCAACACCGAAAAGAATGCAGCCATCGCCGACCTGAAAAATCAGGTTGCAAGCATGAGTATTGAAATTGCTGAAAAGATCCTTCGCCAGGAATTGAGCAAGGACGAGAAGCAAAAATCTTTGATGGAGAATCTGATGAAAGACATTTCTTTGAACTAAAATGTTAGAAACTAAAGTTGCCAAACGATACGCCAAGTCGCTGCTCGACCTTGCAAAGGAGAGAGGAGAGATGGAAGCCATTAACAATGACATGAAGCTGCTTGCAGAAGTATGCGAAGAAAGTCATGACCTGAAGGTATTGCTTGGAAGTCCTATTATCAACGG
>CAYHHK010000060.1:0-17680 GCA_964356415.1 uncultured Flavobacteriales bacterium | reverse complement strand
TATGCGAAGAAAGTCATGACCTGAAGGTATTGCTTGGAAGTCCTATTATCAACGGCGACAAGAAGCTGACGGTTTTGAAAAAAGTGTTCGGCGGAAAGGTTGCTGAACTAACCATGAGTTTCTTCCGGATCATCACGCATAAAGGACGTGAAGGACAACTTGAAGGAATTGCAAAAGAATACATCCGCGCCCTTAAAGAATACAAAGGAATTCAAACGGCAATTGTAACATCAGCTATCGGACTTGATGAGAAACTAAGAAGCGATGTTTACAGGATCATTAAAGAAAGCCTGAAGAGTGAAATTGAGCTGATCGAGAAAGTGGACAAAAACATCATCGGCGGATTTATTCTTCGTGTAGGCGACAAACAATACGATGCAAGCATCTCACGCGACCTCAGATTGATGAAGCAGGAGATGATTGATACATCTTATGTGAGAAAGAATTAAAGCCAATTTGCAAATGGCAGTGGGCAGTTTGCAAGGAAAGAAAGTTGGCAAATAGCAATTGGCAGTTTGCAAAAAGGAAAGAAAGAATTGAAGAATCATTATCAATAAAAATAAAATGATTTTGGCTGTTGAGTTTGCCAATTGCCAACTGACAGTTTGATTAATAGTTTTACTAATACTCAATTGAAAATAACATGGCTGAAGTAAGACCAGATGAAGTTTCCGCAATATTGCGTCAGCAGCTTGCCGGCTTCAAAACCGAAAACGAACTCGAAGAAGTTGGTACCGTACTCCAGGTGGGTGATGGTATTGCACGTATTTATGGCTTGACAAAAGTTCAGTCGGGAGAGCTCATTGAATTTGAAACGGGTCTGCAGGGCATCGTGTTGAATCTTGAAGAAGATAACGTAGGTGCTGTGTTGCTCGGTAAATCAAACGACATTAAAGAAGGTGACGTTGTAAAGCGTACCGGAAAAATCGGTTCCATTAAAGTGGGCGAGGGAATGCTTGGTCGTGTTGTTGACACACTCGGAATTCCGATCGACGGTAAAGGACCGATTAAAGGCGACCTTTATGAAATGCCGCTGGAGCGTAAAGCGCCCGGTGTAATTTACCGTCAGCCGGTTAATGAGCCGCTGCAAACAGGATTGAAAGCGATTGATGCTATGATTCCGATTGGCCGCGGACAACGTGAGTTGGTTATCGGTGACCGCCAGACAGGAAAAACAGCGGTGTGTATTGACACCATTATCAACCAGAAAGAATTTTTTGAAAAAGGCGAACCGGTATTCTGCATCTATGTAGCGATCGGACAAAAAGGTTCTACCGTTGCACAGATCGTAAAAACGCTGACTGAAAACGGAGCGATGCCATATACTGTAATTGTATCGGCTACTGCTTCTGATCCTGCGCCGATGCAGTTCTTTGCACCGATGGCAGGTGCTGCTATCGGAGAATTTTTCCGCGATACCGGCCGTCCTGCACTGATAGTTTATGATGATCTTTCAAAACAGGCCGTTGCATACCGTGAGGTATCTCTCCTCCTCCGCCGACCACCGGGACGTGAAGCTTATCCTGGGGACGTATTTTATCTTCACTCCAGATTGCTTGAGCGTGCGGCAAAAGTGAACAACACTGATGAGATCGCACGTCAGATGAATGACCTCCCTGAATCCATCAAACACATGGTGAAAGGCGGGGGATCATTAACAGCACTTCCGATTATTGAAACACAAGCAGGTGACGTATCAGCATACATTCCGACAAACGTAATTTCCATTACAGACGGACAAATCTTCCTTGAGTCGAATCTCTTCAACTCAGGTGTGCGTCCTGCCATCAACGTAGGTATTTCTGTATCACGTGTGGGTGGTAATGCACAGATCAAATCGATGAAAAAGATCGCAGGTACATTGAAGCTTGACCAGGCACAGTACCGCGAGCTGGAAGCGTTTTCAAAATTCGGTTCGGATCTTGATGCTTCAACAAAATCAATCCTTGAGAAAGGAGCACGCAACGTAGAAATTCTGAAACAGGGACAGTACTCACCGATTCCTGTTGAGAAACAGATTGCAATCATTTACCTTGGAACAAAAGGTTTGTTGCGCGATGTTCCTGTAAAACGTATTGGTGAATTTGAAACCGAATATGTTGCATTGCTTGATGCACAATATCGTTCTACACTTGATGCTTTGAGAAAAGGAACGCTGGATGATACGATTACCGGTGTGCTTGAGAAAGTAGCGAAGGAGTTAACGCCAAAGTACAAAAGTTAAGTTGGCAAAGGGCTCCCGATAGCTCCCGACACATCGGGACGGGATGGCATTATGCAAGTACAGCCGAAGAATTCAAGTTGGCAATTAGCAGTTGGCAACTAACAGCCATCAAAAAACAGAAATAACGTTCTGATATATTAGACATAGTTAAAAAAACATAAAATCAAGATTGGCAGTTCACTTTGTTGATTGCAAATTGCGAACGCAAAATTGATTTTAGATGGGAACATTTCGTGATCTGGGAGTTTATAAGAAGGCATTCAACCTTTCGATGGAAATATTTGAGATAACGAAGGAATTTCCAAGTGGTGAGAAATTTGGATTGATTTCACAGATAAGAAGATCATCGAGATCAGTTTGTTCAAATGTGGGAGAAGGGTACAGGAAAAGACTATACGAAAAGCACTTCGTTAGTAAATCAACGGATGCCGACATGGAAAACACAGAAACACAGGTATGGTTGGATTATTCATTAGCTTGTAAATACATCGATGAAAATAATTATCAGGATTTAATAATGAAATCAGAAGAGGTTGGTAGAATGTTGAATCATATGATTGAGAACCCCGAGAAATATTGTAGTAATAATAAATAAGTTTGCAATAGGCATTGGGCCGTTTGCAATAAGAAAAAACTAGGAATCAACGGTATAATAATTAATCAACAATTTGGCTGTTAATTTTTGCCATCCTGATAACTATCGGGAGCAAATTGCGAACTGAACATTCCGATTTGCCAACTGCAAATTGCCAACTGCCAACTTTTAAGAAAAATGGCCAATTTAAAAGAAGTCCGGGTCCGCATCACATCGGTAATCAGCACACAGCAGATTACGAAAGCGATGAAGATGGTGAGTGCAGCGAAGCTGAGGCGTGCGCAGGATGCCATTGTGCAGATGCGTCCGTATGCTGCGAAGTTGCGCGAGATGATGGAAAACATTTCTGATTCTTTAGACAGTAGTACAGGTGGTGTTTTTGCAACTGCACGTCCCGTGAATAAAGTACTCATCATTGCCGTGAACTCCAACCGCGGATTGTGCGGCGGATTCAATACCAACATCAACCGGGCGGTGAACAAGCTTGTCCGCGAAGATTATGCAGTACAGGCGAAAGAAGGAAATGTAAAGGTGCTGGCGATCGGAAAAAAAGCTGCGGACTTTTTCAACAAGCAGCCGAATGTATATGCCGGAAATCACAATGAAGTTTATTTAAAGCTGAGCTTCGACGCTGTTTCTGCAATTGCAGATAAGGTGATGAAGGAATTTGCTGATGGCAATTACGATAAAGTAGAAGTGGTGTACAATCAGTTTAAGAATGCTGCAGTACAGTATGTAATTACAGAACAGGTATTACCTATGGCCCCCCATGGCCCCCTGACCCCCAAAGGGGGAACTCCTAACGCGCAAGAGAAGGGAATGAAGGCTGATTACATTTTCGAACCAAATAAAGAAGAACTCGTTCTCGACCTCATCCCGAAATCAATAAAGATTCAGTTGTACAAAGCGATCCTCGACTCTCATGCATCTGAACACGGAGCACGCATGACAGCGATGAACAAAGCTACTGACAATGCCGGGGATATTTTGAAAGCATTGCGACTTGAATACAACAAGCGCAGACAGGCGGCGATCACGGGAGAGATACTTGAGATCGTGGCGGGTGCGGAAGCGCTGAACGGGTAGAGCAGCCGGCCCCCTGGCCCCCGAAGGGGGAAGAAATCCCGAAGGCGAAAAGCTGTCATTGGTCAATAAGTCATTGGGTACAGCCCCCTAAGATGTAGTCATTGCGACCGCGAGGAACGAGGCGGGAAGCAATCCCCTAACATGAACTCCGATTCCCTTAGTAGTACTCTTACAAAGCCAGCATTGGTATAAATAAACAGTCGCCTTTTTCAGTGATGAGAGAGGCGGTTTTGTTTTGGTGATATTATTCGACTAGGTTTACAATGTCAAAAATAAAGTCATTATGATTAAATTTATACTTGGCCTCTTTTGCATCGCAACAATTTCTGCAAAGTCACAAACTATTATTGACACGACCAATATTTGGAATGTGATTGAATGCGTAGATGGAGGGAATTGCTTTACGAACACGTTTCAATTTGGAGGGGATACTACTATAGGTATAAACCAATACAAAAAAATTGGATATGGAGCAATGAGAGAAGACACAGGAAAAAAGTTCTTCTACTATGATTTACAAACTCAATCTGAACGATTAATGTATGACTTCTCATTGAATGAAAATGATACCTTTCTTAGTATAATGCCTTGCGGAGACACCTTTATACTTGTTGTTGATTCAATAGATTCCGTCACCTTATTAAATGGAGAGAAGAGAAAACATTATTTTTTCGGGTCTGGAGGTGAAGAGTGGATAGAAGGCATTGGAAGTACTTATGGTCCTACCAATGTTACTTTCGAAGCATGTCTTTACGACACATATGAGATATTATTATGTTTTACGAACGAAGCAATTCTTAAATACCATAATGCAAATTACGATTCATGCTATTTTGAAGCTGTTGGGATTGTTGTTGAGGAAAAGCGGAGACCGGTATTCGTTTCCCCTAATCCATTTCAAAACTTAGCCAAGCTCTGCATTCCGGAGGCTGGTGGTAAAATTGCAGAGTTGAAAATTTACAATACCAAGGGTGCGTTTGTCCGTTCCGAAAAAATCCCAAACATTACTCCCGGTACCGATCAGGATTACACATTGCACCGTGGCGGCTTAAATGACGGTATGTATTTCTACGAACTCATCACAAAGGACTACGAACTTCTGGGAAATGGAAAATTTATCGTCGACTAACACATTTGTAATTAGTATATTCGTATGAGTTATTCGTACTTCGGTGAGGTGATAAAGCCGCTTAATTAATTTCAGAAGCTATATCCCACTTCACATCCACGTCCCAGTTCGCCCGCACCGTTAAATTCTCTTTGTAATAAAAAACACGCTCGGGTTGCCTGTGTTGCAAGTAGTTTCCTGTGTCCCACTCATTGTTGTTGTTCAGGTCTTCAATGAATTTGAGGCGGTAACTTTTCGGATCGAGAAAATCATAATTGATGGTAGTGTCGGAATGAATGATTGATTGGCGGTAGATCGTTTCCTTTTCATCGATTAGTTGCAAAATGAAATTATTTTTTGCGGCTGATGCATTCAGCACGATTGCCATGGTACCATAATCCGCCACAGACCGGGTAAGGAAATTCAGTTTTAGAGTATCGTTCTTCCATCCGAAAATATCTTTGAATGCTAAGCCGGGAACAAAGACAGTGTATTTAGTTTTGTCTTTCTTTGGAAAATCAATGACAAGATTTCTTTTTAGCGAATCAGAAAAAAATATTTTTGGATTTAGAACAGGAAGCGAATCTTCGGTCACTGCAATATTTGACAAGTCGAAACTGTCAACAGGATGATTGAAGATCAATTGCAACGGCCTGTTGAGTTCCAGCGAAGGTTCTGATTTGGAATTGAACTGGGTAGAGAGCGTAGGCGGTGATTTTAATTTTGCTTTCGGATCAAGCTGTTTCAGGCGAATCAGAATGGTATCGCTTGTGAGATCGTGTTGTAAGATAAAATTCAGTGAGTCGCTTTGAATATTCCTGTACCAAAAAGTGAGCGTATCTTTTTTTCCGGAGAATGACGTGGAATGTATTTTCATTGCGGATGTGTCGGAGAAAAAAATGATTTTCTCATTGCGAATCGGAAGGGCATAAATGATCGTGGCCCGGCCCGGCTCATCACTGCCCGATTTTAGCAACTGCTGCTTTCTGGTTTCCTTAAATAAACTCAAATTTCTTTTTGATTTTCCTGCTTCTACAGGTTCTGTATCAAATGCTATCGTTTCATCGTTGTTGTCAAAAAGATAGTTGCTGTTATTGTCCTTTAATGCGAAGATCCTGTAATCGCCCGGAGAAACATTTTTTACTTCAAAGGAACCGTCAGGTGTAGTCTTTGCAAAATAATCAGGCAGTATTTTTAGCGGAAGTGAATCATCTTTGCCGCGGTAAAGCATAATACAGATTCCCTTGTCGGCCTTTTTGTCAAATGCATTTTCCGCTTTTCCGGAAATCTTCAGAGAATCAATTACATCTCCGGTTGAAAACACATATTGCAAATCTTCAACAGCATTTCCTTCCCTGATATCAGTAATGGCATTCCCAAAATTCATTGTATATGTGGTATTCTCCAGCAAAGTATCTTCCAAATGAATCTCCAGTGTTTTCTTTTTCACTTTAATGTCGGGCTGGTATTTAAGCGGAGGAGAAACCACGAACTGAGCACTCAATTCTTTTAATGTAATAAACTCATCAAAAAAAATGCTGATGTCGCGGCCGGAAAAATTGGTTGAATAATTTTCAGGAGAAGACTTTTTTACTTCAGGTGCAGTTTCGTCTTTTTCGCCGCCCGTGGGTGCAACCTGTATGGCGCAGGAAGAGACAATGAACAACAAACAGAAATAGAGTAAGCGAAAACAGTTGCGCATCAAATCAGTTTTTCAATAATGGAAGTTACTTGCATAAGGTAATGCGCATCAGTTTCATCAAAGTCGGAAAGCTTATCGCTGTCAACATCCAGCACACCTGCAACATTCTGGTCTTTGAAGAAGGGCAATACTATTTCTGATTTCGACAAACTGCTGCATGCAATGTGCCCCGGAAATTCATCTACGTTTTTAACAATGATCGTTTCTTCGCGCTGCCAGCTTGCACCACAAACGCCTTTTCCTTTTGCGATGCGCGTGCAGGCAACCGGCCCCTGAAAGGGACCGAGCACCAATTCGTATTTTTCTCCCTCTCCTTGGGACAGGGCCGCATCGCCTCCGGCAAGCCTATGGCGACCGAAGGGGGAGAGGCCTTTTACAAGGTAAACCCCCACCCAGAAAAAATTCATTCCATACTTTAATGCAGATACAATATTTGCAAGGTTGGCAATAAGATCAGGCTCTCCTTCCACAAGTGCTATGATCTGCGGAACGAGCAGTTCATAGCGTTCTTTTTTGCTTGTGATTGTTTCAGGAATGAGAATACCCTCGCTCATCGGAAATTTTTGTAAAGATGTGGAAAAGTACAGAGTATTAAGTAATCTGTATTAAGAAAAGTGCACGATCCGTAATGTGTCTTCGAACCAGTCTTAATACTATGTACTTGATCTTCTTCAAGCATATGCAATCGCAGCGATACTCACCTTGGTTCCGGGAACTTCAAGCAATGCTTCTGCACAAGCCACAAGGGTGGAACCGGTGGTAATTACATCGTCAACCAGCAATATGTGTTTGCCTTTTATTTGTTCTGGTTTTGCGACAGAGAAAACATTGTTCACATTTTCAAATCGCTCAAAACGGTGCTTCCGCGTTTGGGTTTGTGTTTCTTTTTTCCGCTTCAGTGATTTAACATCGAATGGCACTTTTAGCGACTGACTCAGTCCTTCCGCAAAGCACTCACTCTGATTGTACCCGCGCTTTCGCAATTTTTTCGGATGTAAAGGAACAGGAATGACAACATCAACAGAAGAAAAAATGCTTGATTTTTTCAGATCATAACCATAAAGCTCCCCCAGAAAAACACCGATGTCTTTTCGCTTCCTGTATTTTAATTGGTGGATGAGGTGCTGCACTTTTTCTCCTTTTGTGAATAGAAAATAGGCTGCCGCTGCTTCCACTTTTACCTTTCCCCAAAAATGTTTGACGATGGGATTCTCTTCCTCAAGGTGAAAATTGGTTTTGGGAAGATGAAACCGGCAAGACGTACAAAGGCATTTTTCTCCTGCATTCAATGGCTTGTCACATGAAACACATAGCTCCGGATAAACAAGCCAAAGCAGGTCATCGAGCCATGCAATGACCTGGTGCACCGGAGATTTGATACTGCCGATCATGGCGTCTGAATAAAATCAGAACTTCCTTTTTGTTTCGTCTGCTTCCTGCACCTGAAGCGGTTTCCCTTTGATTACAAAACCATTCAGTGCAGCAATGGCCTTTTCACCCTCTTCTTTTTTGTTCATTTCAATAAATCCAAAGCCCTTCGACTCCCAGGTAATTTTATCGTAAACAATTTTTGTGTTGATGACTTTACCATGCATTGCAAATAGGCTCTCCAATGCAACTTCGTTGATGGAACCTTCGATGTTTCTGACAAATAATTTCATTCGTGTTTGATTTATCCGGTTTGAAAGGGCAAAAGTACTTTGTTCATTTCAAATGGGGTGATTTTATTTCATGGATAATTTATTGGATTGAAGGTAGAGAAATTCCATCAAACGGGAACCATTGTGATAAAACCTATTGTCCGAAATTTTTTACCATTAAGGGCACAGGGGCATCCTGATTTTTCTATGTGAATCTCAGTGTGTCTCTGTCATAGGCGGCTGTTTGATTTTCGGAGCCATTAAGCTATATTTGCGGATCCGGATGAATGTTTCACCGAAAATTATTTAGTGCACCAATTGCAATGAGATCAATAATATTTTTCATTTTGTGTCTTTTGGCATTTATTGCTAATGCACAACCTAATCGCATACCATTTTTAATAAGTACGGAAGGCATATTATTAAACACTTATATTGTCAAGACCAATAGTGATAAAGGGGGGCCTTCAATCAACACAAGAGCCGATACGATACCATTGTTGTCAGCAAGAAATGTATTTGCGCTTGGCGGCATTCTATATTCTAACAGGCAATTTGAAAATTTGATTATTGTCGATTTTATTTTGACAATTGTTCCTCCAAGTGGTGATACTATACAGATCCACGGAAAAGGATCCAAATTCAATGAAGAAATGATTCGCGCTATAAAATCGATAGAGCCAAATTCAAAACTATTTGTTGAAGGAATAAAGTACACAACCGAATTGGAGCCTGATCAATATGGGATGCTTGTCTTGATGAGTTTCATTATCAATGATATGGACGTTGTTAAATAATTGCTTTGTTTTAAAGAACCTTTTGAATCAATTCATTTATTAGGATTTGCACGGTGATTATTCCGAAACTTCGGGATGATCTGCAGTGTCACCCTAAGTCAGAATGAAATCCCAGGCGTCTTTCAGCCGCCGGGTCTTTTTTATTTGTCCACGCCTTCAAGCAAGCTTGAGTCGCTGCCAAATAAAAAATCCCCTTCCGCCTTTGGCGGAGAGGATTTCTATTCATTGAGGTTCCGAGCAGATTCGAACTGCTGTACAAGGTTTTGCAGACCTCTACCTAGCCACTCGGTCACGGAACCTTTTAAGGGCTGCAATTATAGTGATTTTCAACCATACATCCGCGTTTCTGTAAGGAATTGAGCGATGATTTTCAGGTGCCGGCCATTACCGTCACGCTTACCTCTTTTACATCACCATTCATTGGAGGGTTGATCTTTGTAACCTTTACCTCAACGTGCTGAATGGCAGGAATTTGTTTTATGAGTCCGCCGGCAATGAGCGATGCTGCATGTTCTATAAGCTTTGAACGGATTGCCATTTGTGTCTTTACTATATTATACACTGTAACATAGTCCACCGTTTGGGTTAGGTCGTCTTCAACCTGCGCCCTCAAAAAATCGGTTTCAATTTTTACGTCAACAACATATTGTCCGCCAATGATTGCTTCTTCTTCAAGGCAGCCATGATAGGCGTAAAGTTTTATTCCGGTAACGTTGATGATTCCCACGGGAAAGTTAGAAGTTTGGAGTTAGAAGTTCATTTTTTGAGGTGATTCAGTGCAGCATTTATCCTTGCAACTACTTCGTCTTTTCCAAGCAGCTCTGCCATCGGAAATAAATCCACGCCGGCTGATTGACCGCTCAGAAATACCCTGAAAAGCTGGATCACATCTCCGGGCTTCAAGTTGTTTGTTGCTGCGGTTTCTTTAAAAGCAATTTCAATTTCAGGCGCTGTAAAAGATGACATGCCGGCAAATACTCCGGATACGTTTTGAAAGAAAATAGTCAGTTCCGGTTTCCACTTTTTCTGAATGGCTTGTTCATCATACTGTGTGGGTGCGAGAAAGAGGTACTTTCCTTTTTCTATAAATTCATTTTCAAATTGGGTGCGGACTTTCAGCAACTGAACACATTTAGTAAGAAATGATTCACTTGCTCTTCTGTCATTATCTGCAAACTGAAACTGAGTTTTCAAAGATGATTTCAATCGTGATGCAAGTTCTGTCTCAGGCTGGCGGTGCAACCACTGTTCATTGAACCATTTTGTTTTTTCAGGATCGAAGCGTGCACCGGCTTTGTGTACGTGAGCGAAAGAAAATTTCTGAATCAGATCATCCATGGAAAAAACCTCTTGCTCTGTGCCGGGATTCCATCCGAGGAAAGCAAGCATATTTACAAAGGCTTCAGGATAATATCCTTTCTCACGATAGCCGCTGGAAATTTCTGCTGTCTTTGGATCTTTCCACTCCAATGGAAACACAGGAAATCCCAGTTTGTCTCCGTCGCGCTTGCTTAGTTTTCCGTTTCCATCGGGCTTCAGCAATAAAGGCAGATGCGCATATTGCGGCATTAGATCTTCCCAGCCAAGGAATTTATAAATCAAAATATGTGCAGGAGCAGAAGGCAGCCATTCTTCCCCCCGGATGGCATGGGTGATTTCCATGAGGTAATCATCCACAATGTGGGCAAAGTGATAGGTAGGCATGCCATCACTCTTCAGCAATACTTTGTCATCAACCAGACTGGAATTAAAAGAAACTTCCCCACGTATGATATCTGTGAACTTAACTTCTGTGTTTTCCGGAACTTTCAAACGGATAACGTAGTGATCGCCTGATGCAATTTTATTTTCGGTTTCTTCTTTTGAAATCGTGAGCGAATTATTCAATTTCATCCGTGAAGTGGAGTCGTATGAGAAGGCACCCTTCGTTGCTTCTGCTTGTTTGCGTATGGCATCGAGTTCTGGAGAAGTATCAAAAGCATAATATGCATGTCCGCTTGCGATCAGTTGCTCTGCATACTTCCTGTACATTTCCTTGCGCTCACTTTGGCGGTACGGAGCGAATTTGCCGCCGACAGAAACGCCTTCGTCAATTTTTATTCCGCTCCAGTTGAGTGATTCAATAATGTATTCTTCAGCTCCGGGAACAAAACGTGTCTGATCAGTATCTTCAATGCGCAATAAAAAATCTCCGCCCTTTTGTTTTGCAAAGAGGTAGGCATACAATGCCGTGCGTACGCCGCCCATGTGCAGCGGGCCTGTGGGACTTGGGGCAAAACGTGTTCTGACTCTTCTTTCCATGTTAAAAAAATGAGGCGCAAAGATAGAACAATGCACCCCTGAGGATATTTTTATAAATCAAATTATAGGTCAGGGTTTTCGACCGACACCTTCATCCGCTGTGATTCAAATTTCGGCGCCGGCACATCAGCAAGCAGTTCCGTGCTGAATTCATTTTCTTCCTTTGTTTTTTCGATCAGCGCAGTTCCTTTTTGGGTGATGAAGTACTGACCTTTCTTCCGGGCTCCTCTGTATTCAATCAGGTTGAATTGTTTCAGCACTGCCACATAGCGTGCACCGGTCACGCCGTTCACACCTGTCTTTTGAAAAAGGGTTTCGGCGTTGAGCGATTTATTTTCAAAAAGGTGAATGAGCATGCGGGATTGCTTGCGCAGGTTGGGTGCATTCTTGGCATTTTGTCCGGGGTAATTTTTCCAGAAATCATAGAGCTTTTCTGTATCAATACCTGAATGGTTTTCGTTATCATTTTTTATCAGTATGGCACTTTCAGCGCTGCCCGATAATATGTTCGTGCGTTGCTGCAACACATCATTGCGGAGGTGCAGCTCATCAATTCTGCGGTTTAGGTTGTCAATGGCGCCCCTGATGTCCTTTTCAGCAACAACTTTTCCTGAAGACTGGGTTGAAGTATCATTATTGAACCTTAGACCATCATTTATCTTCAGCATATTATCATTGATGAGTTGAGATTCCTCAATGCGCAAATGCATGCTATCGATGATTTGCTGCATGTCATCAATTCTCTTCAGGAGCTTGCCGTTTCGCACCATGAGGTGGTTGAATTGCTGAAAAAGCTGTTCGTTTTCAGAGGTCAGTTCATTGATCACAATTTGCTGGTTTTCAACTTTTAGTTTGAGTGCTTCAATATCCATATTGATAGTATTTTGGTGATAAAAATAGAGGATTCAAACATCATTAGTGGTCTTGTTAATAACTTTTGATGTTGAAAAACTAATTTCCCCTGATTAAAAATCCAAGGCTGAAGCCGATAGTGCCGGATAAATTACTCTCGTATACGAATTGGCGTTCATCAGAAGATATTGCCAGCGTCCTTTCATAATAAACATCGACAAAGATCTCGCAATCCCGACCAACATACTTTTCAAATCCCATCGTGAAATTGAACTTTAGAATGTATGAATCAATCGTAAATGAAACGGGTTCATGAAAGTAATCGAATCCATTATACTTCGTATGACAATACCAGTTGAGAATACCGTAAGACAGGAACATTCCATCTCTGTCATATTTTATTTTTACCGGCAGGCCAAGATTATATCCACCCTTTTTATCATAATAATTTTGCCGGGGGCTTTCAAATGGAATATAACCTCCAACAGAAATTCCGGATTCAAGATTGAATGATGAATGATGTATGTTCCTGGTGATGGGCACACCGAATAGCAGATGTCCGGCAAAACCATTCTCGTTTTGCGCATACATTTCAAAAAGGGAAATTTTCAATCCGCCTTTCCATTTACTGTTGTAAAGGGAATCAATTTCGCTGTGAGCATCTAAGCTAATTAAATAAAGAATGAGGATAATGAGGCGATTCTTCATTCCGGTGTTAAACGAAATTATGTCAGAAAAATTTGCGCGCAAACACCTACTTTCGCGCAATGCTCTTACTCTCCCCCAAGAACTTTCCTGATTACGAACTCATCGACTGTGGCAACTTTGAAAAGCTGGAGCGGTTTGGCAAATACATCACCATCAGGCCCGAGCCACAAGCTGTCTGGGATAAAATGCTGGCTGAAAAAGAATGGTTGAAAAAAGCCCATGTAAAATTTGTGGCCGGTTCAAGTTCCAGTGGCGACTGGAAGCAATTGAAGGATATGCCTGACCGATGGAATATCGAATACAAAATATCGAATGCCGAAAACCGAATTATCAAATTCAGGTTAGCATTGACTTCATTCAAACACGTAGGCATTTTTCCTGAGCAGGCATCGAACTGGGATTACATCTATGATTCAGTAAAATTAATTCAGCAGAAACAAGCTCCCCTCTCCTTGGGAGAGGGGTCGGGGGTGAGGCTTTTGAATCTTTTTGCATACACCGGTGGTGCTTCTCTTGCAGCCAAAGCTGCGGGAGCTGACATCACACACCTGGATTCAATCAAGCAGGTTGTATCGTGGGCAAGGGAAAATATGGAATTGAGTGGCCTTAAAGATATCCGCTGGATAGTGGAAGACGCACTCACATTTGTGAAGCGTGAAGTGAAACGAGGAAAAAAATACCAGGGAATCATACTTGATCCTCCGGCATACGGACATGGCACGGAAGGACAAAAATGGAAGCTTGAAGAAATGATCAATGAAATGATGAAGCTGGTGATGGAGTTGCTGGATGAGAAAGAACATTTTTTAATTCTCAACACTTACTCACTGGGATTTTCTTCCCTCATCATTGAAAATCTTTTAAAGGGAACACCGGGCCTGGAAACAGGAGAGTTGTTTTTGAATGCTACATCAGGCTGTAAACTTCCGCTTGGCGTATTTGGGAGGTACAGGAAATCTTATTTGAAGATGGAGCAGCCGATTTGAGGATTTGATCCCGATAGTTATCGGGATTGAGCAGCCGATTGGAGAATTGAGCAGCTGATTAATGATCATAAACGGAAGAACATTACCTCAATCCCGAAACTTTTAACTTCTAACTTTTGACTTTTAACTTTTCATATGGCCTTACTCGAAAAACAACTCTACTTAAAAAAGTCAGGATTACCCAGAGCCGGTAAAGGGCTTTTTACCAAAACAGAAATTCCGAAGGGAACCGTGATCGTGGAATACAAAGGCCGCATCACTACATGGGATGAGATCAAACACGAAGACGGGAAAAACGGCTATCTGTATTATATCAACTCAAAACGTGTGATCAATGCAAAACCCAACATCAAAACCTTTGGCCGCTATGCAAATGATGCCAGGGGATGGAGCCGTGCAGAGGGACTTCGCAACAATGCCGAATACATTGAAAAGAACAAACGCTGCTTTATAAAATCCACCCGTAAGATTTTAAAAGGCGAAGAAATTTTTGTCGGGTATGGAAGGGAATATTGGGAGATGATGAAGAAGTTGAATCACGGGAAGAAGAAGGCCGTTAAGTAGGTACTACTCCTTCACCAATTTCATCCTCTTCGCTTTTCCTTCATTGGTGATTGCCTCCACAAAATAAATCCCTGCCGGCTGTTCAGAAAGTGTTACCCTGTTTTCGAATTCTTTATTCAACACACATGTTCCGAGTGAATTGTAAATTTTGATGTGACAAAATTGCCGGGTAGATTGAATCGTAAAGATTCCATTCGATGGATTGGGGGCAACTGAAAAAAAATTCAATTCGGAATCACCAATAGTTACCAGGGAGGAATCAAGAGTCACATAAATAAAATAGGAATATACGCTAACTCCCAAATAAGGGCAACTGTTGTCCATTATTGTTGATGTGAACATATAGGGCTGAGGACGAAGGTCACTTAATGAGGTAGCCCAGCAAAAGGTACCTGTTGGGAAGGGAGACCCCGTAGATATAAATGTAGCAGAAGGAATTGCATTGTTCCAGTTCATCACCAACGTCTGTCCCGTATCGGGATCGAAGGAGTAGATATCAAAACAAACATAGGAACCCGGTAAAACATAAATTGTATTTACTGTTGTTCCGTTAATTCCTGAAAGCTCAGGATTCTGGTCATTACATGGTATGGTGTAAATGGACGTATTTCTCATTACACTTCCCATTAATTCACCATTGCGGTAATCTATAATGAGGTAGGAGAGAATTCCAACCTCGGTAGCGACGGGGTGAATAAATAAATCACCACTGAAATCATTGAAAGTTATGCCGGGAGATGAAGTAAGTGGCTGTGTGGCATTATATCCGGGTAAATAGGAAATATTTTGGTTTGCTGCATAAAGCGGCGTGGTGAGTGAATAGACCAATGAGTCACCATCCTCATCTAACATTCCGTTGTTGTAATGAAAGTCATTGTTCTGACAAACGAAAACTACCGGATCATTTGTAAAACGGGGGGATGAATTGTCGTTGAGGAGATTGTTTAACCTTGCTTCCAGATATAAGTTGACCGGGCCCGTGGCTGTAGTGATTGCACTGTTAAAACAACAATCATCAATGCTGAAAATCCAATCCGCACATCTTACAGGCAACGTAAAGTCGACTTCGTATTCCCATTTCTGGACACCTGCAATGGTATTACCTCCGTTGCAGGTGGTTATTGTTCCCGGGCAAACATTTGTAATCTCTGCTCCGGTTCCGGGCAACGGAGGCATCCAAACACCTTGCGTAAAGCCGCAACTTGAAGAAGCAATATGCAGCGTTAAACCCGGATTGGCTGCAGTCCCCATACAATCGCGGTATAAAGTATAATGTATACGATACGTTAGTCCCGACAAACATTTGTACGAAATATCAGCACTTGAAACATGACTTGCGTGCAGGTCTCCGATATGAAACAGGAAAATACATCCGCATAAAAATGAAAGCAGTGAGTATTGATTTGATTTCATTTGAATTATTTTTTTACGAGGGAATTAATTCTTCACAAATTTTAACCTCATTGCTTTTCCTTCATTCGTGATTGCCTCCACAAAATATATTCCACCCGGCTGATCAGAGAGATCTATCCTGTTTTCAAATTCCTTTTTAAAAACACATTCACCGAGTGAATTGTAAATTTTCAGGCGGGAAAATTGTCGGGCAGATTGAATTGTAAAAATTCCTTGTGATGGATTGGGAGAAACCAATAAAGGAGAATCTTCAAAAAAATCATTTGCACTTAGGAACACCAATGAAGAATCCAGGGTAACATAGATGTAATAAGAATAAACACCGGCATTGTTCAGCGGACAAAAATTATCCCTGATCATTGCAGTGAACATATATGGATTTGAACGGACGTCGTTCAGCAATGGTATCCAGCAAAAATTTCCTGTGGGATGCGGTGCGCCTGTAGTGGTAAATGTTGCAGCAGGAATTACCTGGTTCCAGGTCATCGTGAGGGAATCCAACACATCTGTATCATCAGAAAAAATATCGAAGCAAATGGTGTCATTGGGAAAAACGTATGCAATCTGTTGAGAAGTTCCGTTCATGTGAGTAGCGGTGGGATTTTGGTTGGAGCACGGGATCGTGTACATCATCACATCGCGCATCACACTTCCCTTCAATTCTCCGTTTCGGTAATCCTTTACTTCGTAAACAACAACACCAACTTCCTGAGCAGTAGGATGAATAAAAAGATCTCCTGTAAAGAAGTCAAATGTGACCGGAGGTATAGAAATTAAAGGCTGCCATGCAGAGTGCGAAGGATAATAAAGAATATTTGCATTTGGGCCTGATCGAGCCGAAATGAGTTGATACACCAATGAGTCACCATCGGCATCAAACATTCCGTTATTGTAATGTAAATCCTGATCAAGACATGCAAATATCAATGGATCATTGGTGAACTGAGGTGAGTTATTATCGCCGTTTAAATTATTGAGACGCGCTTCAATATAAGTATCGGCACTTGCCGCACTCTGAAGAGTTGTGATGGATCCGTTTCTGCAGCAATCGTTATATGAGAATATCCAGTCCGGACATTGTCCGGGCAAGGAAATATCAACTTCGTATTCGTGTTTTTGAAAACCGGTTATGGATCCTCCGTTGCAGGTAGTTAATATTCCGGGACAGGTCAATACTATTTCAAGCCCCGTTCCGGGTATGGGGCTCATTGTATAGGTAAGGTCTATGTTGCAGCTTAAAGAAATAACACGCAAATTAAGGAAGCCCGGGACAGGTGTTCCCAGACAATTTCTGTAATACGCCACTCGCACTTTGTACAGATTACCTGAAATGTGGGTGTAGGAAATTGCGCCACCTGCATTGTGGCTGGCCGAAACGGGGTTCGTGTTGAATGAAAAAAGGCAGAATAAAATGGCAAAAATTGCCAGATGGCGAAGGATTGTTTTTGATTTCATCGTGGAAAAAATTAATAGGTTAGTGTATAATAAATGCTGAATAAGTCAGCAGATCAGCCGGAACGAAATCGAGTACTAAGGTATATAAAAATAAACCGGATGGCCAAAAAGAGCCCCTGTCCTCCTTTCGTAACATTTAACGCTTAAAACAACTGTTCCCTCTTGTACGTTTAGTACCTTTGTAGCCCGCCAGCAGCCATATCACGCATAGGCGCAAAGCAGGAAAAAATTGATGGAATTGTAAAGTCG
>CAYHHK010000059.1:7007-22813 GCA_964356415.1 uncultured Flavobacteriales bacterium | reverse complement strand
ATAATTGTACCCGGTATTCAATTTCAAAAGCAATCATTCCAATGATTAATTCACTCCTGTGTGAAAGCCCCCTTTAGAGCCTGTCCCGCTTTAAGCGGGAGGCAGGGGTGCGGGGAGGGGCTGAAAAGGAGTACGGGAATTCTATTCGCTCCTTCAAACAAAAAGAGCGCCCCGTTTCCGAAGCGCTCTTTCTAATATGATATATTCTCTTACTGAACAATCAGCTGCTGATAGCTTGTCTTGTCATTGGATGTAACATGGATCATGTAAACACCTTTTTCAAATCCACTCAGGTCAAATGTTTGTTTGTAATTGCCTGCTGCATTTTCAAGGACAGCAGTAGAAACAACCTGACCGATCGCATCCACAAATTCAACGGTTGATTTTTGTGCACCTGCATTGCTGAAAGAAACAGTTACGTTCTCATCAGCAGGATTCGGATAAACGCTGAAGTTGTTTTCAGTTGTAAAGTTTGATACGGCAACCGGAGCAAGCATGATTGCCTGCACAGGAATACGCACGCTTGAACAAACTGTTGCCGGAAGCGTAATCTGCCAGTCATAAAAATAGTAGTAGTAGCCTGCACCCTGGTTTGATCCTGTGATGCTGATTACGTTACTTACCGAGTAAGGATAAAGAACGCCCGAACTGCTGCGCTGCAATTGCGGATTGATACTTCCGAAGTTCGTTGTATTGAGCGTTCCGTTGGTGGTGATGTAATAGCCGGTTCCCACATTCAGTGCAAAATTCAGGGTAACGATGGTCGTGTCAGCAGGAATGTTGACTACCAATGAATTTAGCAGGGTTCCAACAGAGTTGAACAACTGTATTTCGCGTGTACCTGCAGTGCCTGTATAAACCTTCACACTTGCAAGGACGCAATTGGCAGCAACATCAAACTCAAGGCTTCCATTGGTAGCCCCTGTGCTGTATAAACTAGTGCCTGTATGATAAGGCTGACCTGTTGCAGCATTGCCGCCTCCATAACTGGTTGCATTTTCCACCCAGTAAGTAGTGGTGTTTGTGAGTACAGGTGTGGTGTATGAAGGACCTGTGCCAAGCAATGTTCCGCCTGTTTGTGAGTCATACCATGAAATGTCATTTCCTGTGGCTTGCAGTGTAATTGAATTCGGACTTGTAGCTGAATCATCAGACGCTACGGGTACAGGAGCAGCAAGTACATTCACTACCTGAGGCCCTGAAGTAAATGCAGCGCACAATCCCTGAATTGAAACGGTGTAAGTTCCGGTTGCCGAAACAGTGATAGACTGTGTGGTTTGTCCTGATGACCATGAATATGATGCAGCAGGTGTAGATGTAAGCGTAACACTTCCTCCTTCACAGAAAACAAGATCTCCTGTAGCTGATACAGTTGGAGTTTCATCAGGATTCATAACTACTTCAACAGATGGTGAAATGCCTGTGCATCCGTTTGCATCAGTAACTGTTACGTTATAGAAACCCGGAGTTGAAATAACCGATGACTGAGTAGCATCACCATTTGACCAGCTGTAAGAAGCATATCCGGCAACGGCATTCATTGTTATTGTTTGTCCGGTACAAAGCGTGTAAGGTCCCGGAATGATATTGCCGGTGATGGCACAACCGTTTTCAGTTACAGTTACAAACTGATCAGCTGCGAGGTTTGTAAAATGATTGGTGTACTGACGCGAAGGCCAGTCAATGCGTGCAGAGTCAACAACCGTGTTGGCACCGATACCGAAGTGGCACTGTGCTGAGTTGGATGTGCCATAGCTTTCGCCGGCACGGACTTCACGCACCTGAACTCCCCAAGGACCATAGATGGTAACCTTTGCGCCGATGGCATCAGGGTTACTTACTGTTCCTGTAAGTGCGAAAGTGATGAAGTGATTGCTGTTTGCTGTTGAGTTCAGGTATAGAACGTCGTCAGTACTTGTCGGGTTATTGTACACGTCACCATAAGAAGCAAACACATCTGTTTTGCCATCATGATTCAAATCGCCAAGACCAAAAGAAAGCATTCCATTGGTTTGTGCAGCAAACGGAAGTGTTGCAAGAGTGAAAGAATTATCGTGGTTATTGTGATAGAGGAGGTATGAATTTCCGCCACCACCGCCGGAAACAAGGATGTCAAGATATCCGTCATTGTCAAAATCTTCTACCATGGATTCGATCGGGTCAAATCCTGAAGTGCTGAAGCCGCTGCCGGCAGTGATGTCTGTGTAATGTCCTGTTCCGTCATTCTTTAAGATCTGGCCATTCTCACCGTGGTTTGTCATCACGATATCCTGGTCGCCGTCGTTATCGATATCACCGAAACTGGTAGTCCATGTTTGTTTGAAATCGGTTACTTCTATGCCATAAGCCTGCGCATTTTCTGTGTAGTTGTTTGATCCGTCATTCACAAACAAACGGTCTCTTCTGCGTTGGTCTGTGCTGCTTGAAGTACTCTGGCGGCAATGAGAGATGTATAGATCCATATCTCCGTCATTGTCGAAGTCAGTCCACACGCTGCCGTAGTTACCTGAATCATACGGATCATTTCCGTAAGTCATTCCCGGATTGATCTCTGTATTGATCAGCGTAGTGGTGAGGTTCAGTGTACCATTGTTGTTTACATAAATTTTTGCGTAATCATTGTCATCATTCACTTCAAGGTCAACCCATCCATCATTGTTAAAATCTCCGAAGAGAACGTTCTGCACAAAATAACTTGCTGCAAGCTGAGTGATATTGGAAGTAACCGTTGTTCCGTTCCATCCCAGTTTAATAAGGGCAGCTGAACCACTTCCGGTAACCACATCCTTCCATCCGTTTTTATCCACATCAGCTGCAGCCATACCCCAAACCTTGCTGCCATAAACCTGGCCGAGAGGATAAGTAATGAAAGAAGCATCTTTGTTTTGAAGGCGCACAGTCAGATTCTGTGACTGATCCATCACCAGGATGTCATCAAGCCCGTCATTGTTGACGTCAACCACAGTAACGGCACATCCGCTGTGTGTTTGAGAAGCAAACTTGCTGTTTGCATTTGTAAAAGTAAATTGTGCCTGCGTTGAAATTGTCAGCAAGGCCAATGATGCTGAAAATAGCAAACGATAAGAAGTAAAAATTTTCATCTTTTTGTATAGGTTTTAAATGAACATTGAATAATAATTTACGAAAAAATACTTATTAGGATTCCAAAGAAAGGGATTAATTTACTTCCGCACAACTTTGCGGTAGACAATACCCCGGGAAGTTTCAATTTTCATAAAATACACGCTTTTTGCGGCAGGCAGCAGCAATGTAAAGACGGTGTTTCCGGCTGAAACCCATGTAGCAGACACCATTTTTCCATGTGAATCAAAGAGTATGATACCAGTGATTAAAGCGCCATTTCCTGCTTCAACAAACACTTTTCCGTCTTGAGAAATGGTCGGATAAACGCTGATTGAATTTTCGTTTTTAATTTCAGGCGTTTTTAAAGCAATGTTTACAATGCTGTCAGAGGCGATCAGCAAAGGGTTCTGGTTGGCATTGTTGAACATGATCCTGAAAGAATCAATTTCTGCGGAGTTGAAGGCAAACATCTCATCAAGAAATTTCGGCGGCACAGGCTGGTAAAATAACCTTGCGTGGATAGTGACAGCCCCTGTAGCGGCAGTTAAAGGAACATGGTAATGAACAATATCAATTCCTGATCCTTCAACACCACTTACTTGATTGAAATCATCATCGGCAATTGCATCGGCGGAGATCTTTACAGTATCATAAGCATAATGACTGGTAGTAAATCCCACCGGCGGAAGCCTGTTGTCTTTCAGCAGTGTGGCTGCGCGTTCGAGCACAGAAGTGAAATTGTAATTCACGTCACCCATGGCCATTTCATAAATCTGCGGAATGTTTTGCTGACTGATCACATCATGGTGTGGTTCGTAGTTGGGCGATTCTCCAACAACCCTGAAATCAGATGCAAACGTTCCCGATTTGAAAACCGTATCGCCTGCTGCATCCATCATCACAAGTTGCAACACGGCGCGGCGGGAAGGATAGCCCGAAGGAAATTTATGTCCGGCTTTGTTTTCAAGTCTTACGCTGAAGTAGCCGGTATCATTCGCAGAACTGTCTAACTGCAAATCGAAATTAACCGTGCTGTTTCTCAGTAATGCTTTTGTGTTTGCAATGGTCGTATCAAATTGCCAGTCTTCAACCTGTGCACCCAACTGAACCTTGTTGTTCTTGATCATTTCCAGCATGAAAGCATTTCCGCCAACGAACACATGCTGATTGAAAGGGAAGCGTGGGTTGAGTGCAGACTGTCCATTGGCAATGATGATGGCATCACCCAGTTGAGGCATGTGACAAGTCTGGCAGGTAATACTGTTTGCGGGGAAGCTTGAGTTGAGGTATTCGTGGTAGGTGGCCTGTTCAGGAAATACACCGCCTGTAAAGTTGCCGCTGGTATCCACACTTTGCGTGATGAGCGTATGACATGATGAGCATACCCGGGCCTGGTTCATGTGTGTGCTGTACGTGGGCGTATAACCCTCATACAATTGCATGGGGCCAACCACAGGCAATTCAAACGGACCATAAATATTTCGTGTTGTGTCATAGGGGATGATACCGGAAAATGTAAGTCCCACCGTTGAATCGATGGTATGGCAACTGGTGCAGGAAACACCATCCATGCCAAGGGAATCTGTAGCGAGATCGGCGAGGGAATAATGCGGAGCGCCGTGGTAGAGCGCATTGTAGCGTCCCATGGGCGCATGGCAGTCGAGGCATTTATCCTGCAGCTCAGCGGCATGTGCCGGATTCACCTGTATCTCATGACTCACTTTTGCGCGCCACAGCGGATCGCGCGCGCTGTTGCCCATCATGGTACTTTGCCAGTGGTCGAAGAGGTTTACGGAGTTTCCGTTTTCGTCGATGTTTGCAAGTCCGGCAGAATCATATCCATGGCAGCCGCGGCAATGGGCAGAAGTGAGAAAATATTCTCCCGGACCGATGGGCTGCAACAGCTGTAGTTTAAAGATCTCAATTTCATCCGGGGTATGAAACGAAGCCGTGGCCTCATACTGGCGCGGGTTTAGAAAACTCGCCAGCAGAACGAAGAGAAATAATGCAGAGAATACAATGAGTAATTTTTTATGCATGTAAAAATTTAATTGAGAGAGCGCTTAACAGCTTCGCTGCGTAGTGAATGAAATAATAGCCGCAGATTCGCAGATTGGTTTTTTGGTTTGAGATATCCCGCAGATTGCTGCTATCCTCAACGATTCAGCATAAAATTAGGGAAAACAAATATAGGAAAGATTGGGGGGAGGGCAAAATGGGGGGTGTGCACCATTTATTTGAAGTTGAAATGCCTTGAGCCAGAAAGAGGAATAATGAGCTATGGGCCATCCGAAACTTCCTGCTATATTCGTGAGCTTGGAGACAGGGGATGTTTTGGAGAAGGGGTGGACGCGATAAGCAAGTTAACGGTCATTGTTAAAAACGACAGAGCAACCAATAAATAGACGCAAGAACAATTTATAAATGAAACCAACTTTTTTTACGAAACAATCAGAATTCAGAAAGTGGTTAGAAAAAAACCATAAAAACAAAACAGAATTATTGGTTGGCTTTTACAAGGTTGACAGTGGCAATCAAAGTATGACCTGGTCACAATCGGTTGACGATGCACTTTGTTTTGGTTGGATAGATGGGGTTCGTAAATCAATAGACAAAGACAGTTATCAAATTCGTTTTACACAACGAAGAACAACAAGCATTTGGAGTGCGATTAACATTCAAAAGATCGAGACGCTAACTAAACAAGGACTTATGCGACCAGCAGGACTTGCAAGTTTTGAAAATCGCAAAGAAAATACATCAAAAATTTATTCATACGAAAATGAAGAAGTGAAATTTTCCTCAGAATTGGAAAAGCAATTTAAACCAAACAAGAAAGCCTGGGATTATTTTCAATGCCTTGCACTATCCTACCGAAAGCATTCGACATATTGGGTAATGAGTGCAAAGAAAGAGACAACAAAATTAAAACGGTTAAATGAACTTATCGCAGACAGCCAAGCAGGGACTAATAAATGGAAAGACAATAAATACAACAAAAAATGATTGACAGAAAAGAACAACGAACCCCTAACAGAACCTACAAGAAATTGGCAGCTCAGTGGTGGCAGACAGTTTTGTGCTCCGATCCCGTTAGCTATAGGGACGCCTACTTCTTGTAGTTGCAAATCGTAAGGGGTAATTGTAAACGACAAGACAATGACATTGAAAGAATTTATAAAACGGTTTGATAAAGACAATTCTATTGTACTTCTTGAAGGTAAAAGAAATGTTTTGGAAGCAGACAAAGAAAAGCTCACGGCATTGGGAGAGCTATTGGCATTAAAGACCGTAAGAATGACTTTTAGAAGCGGTAATGCAGCGGGCTCAGATCAATTATTTTCTGACGGTGTTACTTCGGTCGACTATAAAAGATTGCAAGTGATTACTCCGTATTCCGGTCACAGACAAAAAACCAACAAGGCATATAAAACTATTTCATTGGACGAAATGAGCGTTGCGGCTATGCCTGAGGTTGTGTACCAATCAAAATACAATAAGAAAACCGAAAAATTAATTGATCAATTTGTTTCAGGTGAGAAGAATCGCTTAACAATAAAGGCGGCATATATTATTCGCGACACAATAAAGGCAATTGGGACTGACACAATAAGACCGGCGACCTTTGGAGTATTCTATGACGACTTGAAAAATCCGGGAACAGGGGGTACCGGGCATACAATGAATGTTTGCGTGCAAAATAACATTCCAATAATTGACCAAAAAGTATGGTTCAAGTGGCTGTCCGAATAGAATTGCATGCTGCTAACAGTTCATTTGCTCACGAGACCTGCCGGGAAGAGCAATTATTTTCTGCGGTTATGTCTTAGCACATCGGTTTTTACGCAGTGGGTCCGATAGCTATAAGACCTGACAGAACGATCTAAACGAAAATTTATTTATTGAATCTTGTGGGGCTTCTTCGTGCGTAGGCATTGATCAAACACCCAACATCAAAAGATTAATTACACAAATACACTGATGGTCCTTAGAAAACATTTAACCAAAAAACAGGAGACTTTAATGTTTTGATAACGCAATGCTCGCTTTGATTGCCATTACTTTGAATAATAAATATTGTATGACATGAAAAATTCCGGCATCAATGCAGCTTGTTATCGTTTGAGAGGATTGGTGTACCTGGTGTCAGCAATTTCTTTTTTGTCTGCCGGGGTTCAGGCGCAGAATTTTGAACATGCTTACGGAAGCATGTATGAAGATAATGCGCAAGCAATCATCCCCGCATTTGATGGTGGCTACCTGATGGCGGGCTATACATTGAACTCCGCTTCTTCTCCCGGAAATTCATATGACATTTTGGTTGTGAAAACAGATTTCAACGGGAATATAATTTGGTCTAAGACTATAGGAAGCACCGTTGATGACCAGGCATTCTGGATTGAAGCAACTGCAGACAGCGCCTACCTAATTTGCGGAACAATGTCTGATAACACCGGTGGTCTTTATGATGACTTCATTATCCGGCTAGATACTTCGGGTACCATTTTATCTCAGAAAATATATTCAGTGAATCATAAGGAGCGTGCGTTCTGTGTGCGCGAGACAAACGATGGTGGTTTTGTTGTCGCCGGGGAAACGGTGTCCGGCAGCATTGACTCACAATTTCATCTCTTTAAAACAGATGCCGCCGGAAGTATACTCTGGAGCAAAGCATTCGGAGATACTGAAGATCAATCTGCAGGTTTTGTTGAGCAGACCAATGATCATGGATATATTTTATGCGGAACATCTCGCTTTGGTTTAACATGGAGCAGCATTTTTATTGTGAAGACCGATAGCAGTGGGAACCTGCAATGGTCAAAGAAATACAACACACAGCCCTACCTTTCAAGGTGTGATGTATCACGGGTGCTTGAAACTTCCGATGGCGGTTATATCGTAAGCGGAGCAACCAATGCAAATCAGCCGCTGAAGTCCATCATGCTAATGAAAATTGACAGCACCGGCTCTGTGGTATGGCAAAGATTGTATGGCACAGGACGTGGAGAACGAAACAGCGATATTATTCCTGAAACAAACGGTTATCTGGTGTGCGGCTCAACAGGAACAACATCGGGTTACGATAATTTAATGGTGATGAAGACTGACAGTACCGGCAATCTATTGTGGGATCTTGCCTATGGCGTGCAGGATTCAAACTCAATTGCTTACTCTTTGGTGAAATCCAATAGCGGCAGGTTTGTGATTGCAGGCATCACGGATACATATGGTGCAGGTGATACTGATTTTCTATTGCTTAAGTCAGATTCGATATTTGGCAGCGCTGGTGCTCTCTGCAATATTAAGCACGCTGAGATATTGCCAGATACGGTTACGCTTGTTGCAACACCGAGCTATGCTTTGGCTTCAGTGAGTACATTATCATCAAACGGCAATTTCACTGCAATGACCGGAATTCAGGAAACGTTGATCTGTAGTCAGACCTCAGGGATCAGCTCACAGGAGCAACAGGTGAAGTTTGAGATTGTTCCGAATCCGTTTTCGGAAAGTACTTCTTTGACTTTTAAAATTACTGAACAAAACGGAGATGCATCAATTGTCATATATGATTCTTATGGACGGGAAATAAAATACCTTGTAGATAAGAGTGTTTCCGTAGTGCGTCAATTCCGGTTCTCTAGGAATGAAGACAGCGTGAACCTCAGCAGCGGAATTTACCATTTCATTTTCGCTACGGGTAAATACCGGTCGGCAGGAAAAATTGTTTTAGCTGACAGTCATTAATTTTCAGGACAAAAACTCATTGTTCAATATCAGTAAGCTAAACATTTAGTTTGCCATTTTAAATTCAATGCGATAAAACCCCGAGGAGGTTCGTACTTTTTATCTGGAGCATAGATTTTTAACCGAACCAGTACTTAGATATAATACGCTAAATCTCTTCGGGGTTACAAATTTGAAAATCGTATTCAGCATGACTAACGCAAGGCAATAACACGGGTCTTGCCCGGGCCTGAAAACATATGTACAACACCACCCACTCTGATGAAACGCCGGTGCCAGATCAAATAAGTAACAATTAAATTATAAACAACCAACAACAAGACATGACATTCAAAGAATTGAATTCAAATTACTCAGAAGAAGAACTTTATTCTTATCCCTGAGATAATGAACTTCGTTATAAATTATTTTCTCCTTTGTTTCAGAATTTATATGAGGACAAGATAATTTATAAGGAAAAGAATATTGGCATTGTCAGACTCAAAGACATTGTAATAACTTCGGAGAGTTTTGAGGCTACGGCAATTGCAGTTTATGTTATTGAACGGGACGCGGAGTATGATAAATATTTTTTTAGAAAACCGCAATGGTCTTTCAGTGCAAGGTGGTCATCGATGCGTCTGAGTGGAGAGAAATTAAATGTTCCTTACGCAGGTTGGACAATCTGGATCGAACCCGAAACTGTAAAGACAGTTGAAGAATTTACTTTGAAGAAAAAATTTCGTGAAGCATTGAATCTTACTTTGTACAAAAAGGACGAATAAATAAAATAACTATAATGCTATTACAGAATTGCGATTAAACCCCGAAGAGGTTCGCGCTTTTAACCAAGAGCACAGATTTTATTATTGAACCCATACTTTGATAGAATACTCTAAACCTCTTCAGCGTTACAAATTTATTAGTGACAATTAGTGAAATTAGTGGCGAAATATCCCGAAGCGATTCATCGTGTTATTCAAATAAACAATGGCTTTAGAAATCGAAAGAAAATATTTAGTGAACAAAGAAAAATGGAATGCCCTTGCAAAACCGAAGGGAACTTTAATCCGGCAAAGGTATCTGTTAATTGAAGCAGATAAAACGATTCGTGTCAGAATAAAAGATTCAAAAGGTTACCTGACAATCAAAGGGCGTTCTGTTGGAGCTACACGACTGGAGTATGAATATGAAATACCACAGGAAGATGCTGCACAATTGCTGAATGGATTTTCTGTTCCGGAAGTAAAAAAAGTCCGGTATGAAATTCTATTTAATGACAAAAAATGGGAGGTTGACGAATTTCTTGAAGACAACATAGGATTGATTATTGCAGAAATCGAATTGAAAGAAGAATCGGAATATTTTGAATTGCCGGAATGGATTGGCAGGGAAGTGACCGTGGAGAAGCAATATTACAATTCGCATTTAACGGTCATGCCGTTTGTGAAGTGGTAACTGTGCGAAAAGACTGAAATAAAAATGAAATTAACCACGGAGGCCGAGGTTCACGGATACATACAAAAAAATGCTTCTGTGTCCCAATTTGTCGGGACTTCGGGGCTCAGTGGTGAATGGCTGCTTTTTATTAGAAGTATTTGGTTCCCCTTTTTAAAATTTTTCAAAGCCCCTTCCGGATCACCATCAGCTTATTTCAAAAAAATAATTCAGAAATTATTTGCGCAACCAATTAATTGCATATGTTTGCAACCGATTGGTTTCGTAATTAATATTTATTGACAGATGCGTAAACTAAAATTACAGGTGCAAATGACCGTTGATGGTTTCATTGCAGGCACAAACAATGGAATGGACTGGATGAGGTTTCCCTGGACAGAAGACATATTAGAATATGTCAGAGAAATAACAAATCCGGTTGACACTATTTTATTGGGAAAAAATCTTGCACAAGGTTTTATTCCACATTGGGAAAATGTAGTTAAAAATCCAAATGATCCTGAATATGAAGGCGGGTTAAAGTACACTGAAACGGCAAAGGTGGTTTTCACAAAGTCTCTTATTCAGTCAATTTGGAGCAATACCATTTTAGCAAAGGGGGAACTTGAAAATGAAGTAAACGCCTTGAAAAATAAAAGTGGCGGCGACATGATAGCTTATGGTGGTGGAAAATTTGTTTCTTCTTTAATTCAGCATAATTTAATAGATGAATATCATTTATTCATTAACCCAACGGCAATTGGCAACGGACTTCCGATATTCAAAGAATTAAATCAATACTTAAATTTGGAATTGATGGAATGCAAAAAATTTGACTGTGGGATTGCATTAATGATATTTATTCCCCAAAAATAATTTAATCAAATGCGAAGAGATGTTTTCCAGGCTATAGCCGACCCCACAAGAAGAGCGATAATAACACTTATTGCGCTTCAGGCAATGACACCCAATGCAATAGCGGAACATTTTGACACCACAAGACAAGCTGTTTCAAAGCACATTAAAATATTGACTGAATGCGAGCTTGTGAGTCAAAAGCAATTTGGACGGGAAATTTATTATCAACTGGAAGTAAAAAAAATGAAAGAAATAGATAAGTGGATGGAGCAATTCAGGCAAATATGGGAAGCCAAATACTTGCAACTTGACAAAGTCCTTAAAAATTTAAAATCAAAATAAATGGAAACAAAAAACAAAACACTGGTCGTAAAGGATTTTAAAGAAAGATCAATTCTTATCTCCAGGGAATTCAATGCGCCGCTTGCAAACGTGTGGCGCGCTTACACTGAAAGTGAATTGCTCGGACTCTGGTGGGCGCCGGCACCTTGGCGCGCCGAGACAAAAACGATGAATTTTTCTGTGGGCGGCTTCTGGCTGTATGCAATGGTGGGCCCTGAAGGCGAAAGGCATTGGGGCCGCATGAACTATACTGCCATCGAGCATCATCAGTACTTTGAAATTGAAGACGCCTTCTGCGATGAAAGCGGAAACTTCAACACGGAACTTCCTGTATCGAAGGGACAAATCGCTTTTCGGGAAACGGAGAATGGAACGCTGGTTGATTTTAAAATGACCTATCCTTCTGAAGAGGACTTACAAAAAATTGTTGAAATGGGCTTTGAACAGGGAATCACTGCGTGCCTTGATCAGCTTGAAGAATTGTTTCGCCGCAATTTTAATTAATTACAATGAAAGCAATTGTATATACAAAATATGGTCCGCCGGAAGTAGCCATGTTAGTGGATGTTCCCAGGCTCATTCCGAAAGACAATGAATTATTAATAAAAGTTTATGCATCTACTGTAAACCGCACTGATTCCGGTTTTCGCAGTGCTGAATATTTTATTTCAAGGTTCTGGACTGGATTATTGCGGCCAAAAAATCAGATACTTGGTTGTGAGTTTGCCGGGAAAGTGGAAGAAATTGGTAACGGCGTAACATCATTCAAAAAAGGAGACGATGTATTTGGTTACAATGACAAAACCTGTGGAGGTCATGGGGAATATTTAGCGATCGCTGAAACGGATGCCGTTGCCACCATTCCCCAAAACTTAAATTATTACGAGGCCGCTCCGATTACCGAAGGCGCGCATTATGCATTGAATAATATCAAAGCATCGAAAATAGAGAAAGGACAAAACGCTTTGGTTTACGGAGCAACGGGTGCAATCGGCTCAGCGGCAGTCCAGCTGTTGAAACATTTTGGAATAAAAGTTACAGCTGTTTGTAACACAAAAAATACAGCACTGGTAAGATCCCTGGGTGCTGATATCGTGATTGATTATCAAGCAGAAGATTTCACGAAGACAAAAGATAAATTTCATTTCATCTTCGATGCAGTAGGCAAGAGTTCATTCGGTGAGTGCAAACCATTGCTGACTGAAAAAGGAATCTACATTTCTACAGAACTCGGAAAGAATGCAGAGAACATTTTTTATGCACTGATAACGCCGATTTTTGGAGGTAAAAAAGTTTTATTTCCGATACCTGTAATCAGCAAGGAAATTGTCGTCTTTTTAAAAACACTCGTTGAAAACAGCGAATTCAAACCTGTGGTTGACAGACAGTATAAAATGGATCAGATCGTGGAAGCTTACAAATATGTTGAGTCAGGACAAAAAACAGGAAATGTTGTCTTAAGGATTGTTGAATGAAAATTGCGCCTGCCACTTACAAAAAAATATTTTTACAAAATTTTTAAAGAAACCGTTTCCGGACTTCAACTTATCCTATAGAACGATAATTTTATAAATGTTTTTGAGAAAAATTTAAATGAACAATTCGCAGATAAAGGATAGCACAATCAAATTCCTGAAAGCACTTGCTGCAAACAACAACAGAGAATGGTTTACCGCAAACAAAGAGAAATACATTGCGGCACAAAGCAATATGATTGCCTTTGCTGATCAGCTTATCCTGCTTATGAATCAGCATGATAAAATTGAAAATGAATCAGGGAGGAAAAGTCTGTATCGGATATACAATGATGTGAGATTCAGCAATGACAAATCCCCTTACAATCCCCGTTTTGCATTCAGCTTCTCCCGTGCAACAAAATTCAGGAGGGGTGGATATCATCTGAATATCAAGCCGGGTAACAGTTATTTAGCCTGCGGTTTTTTCTCTCCCAATCCCGCTGACCTATTGAGAATCAGAAAAGATATTGAGTTCAACTATAAGGACTGGAGCAAAATTTTTAAACTGAAATCAATCAAAAATAATTTTGGGGAGTTGACGGGCAGCCAGGTTCCAACGGTCCCGAGGGGTTTTCCCAAAGACCATGTGGCGTTGAATTTACTCAGGCACAAACAATTTATTTTGAGACATAATTTTACAGATAAGGAAGTAACAGATCCAAATTTTGTGAGCAAGGTAAGCGCGACATATAAATCAGTGCGTCCGTTTTTTGATTACATGAGCCTGGTGCTTACAACAGATCTGAATGGTGAGACGAATATATAATCTGTAATTTAGTTCACACAACATCAAAGATTTGAATCATGGAGAATCTTCGGAACATTGTTTGGTGATCTCAGAAAAAAATGAAGCGAAATAAAATTTCAATTAACACATTTATTCTTTTCAGCATATTGGCCATTTTCTCATCATGCAATGGGCAAAATGCTGCTGATGCTACCAGTGGTAATAACCGCGAATACAGCTTTGCTATTACAACAGGTGATACCGTTTCAGAACTTGATAAAAGTATCTGGTTTATATTTCAGGACAAGAACAATCACTACTGGTTCGCGAGTAATGGAAAGGGGCTCTATCGTCATGACGGCAAAATATTGACTCATTTTACAACTGGACACGGATTGCTTAACGACAGCATCCGTGGAATTCAGGAGGACAAAACGGGTAATATCTTTATCACAAGTCTTGGCGGGATACAGAAGTTTGACGGACGAAAATTTACAACCCTGCCTGCAGTGTCAGTCAGTGAATGGAAAAACAATCCTGATGATCTATGGTTTTCTATCCTCGGCAAAGCAGGAGAAGATGGTCCGTATCGTTTTGACGGCAAAACCCTGTATCATTTAAAATTTCCGAAACACAGGCTCGAAGACCAATATTATAGAGATAATCCAAACAGGCCATGGAGTCCTTATGAAGTTTACACTATATATAAGGATAGTAAGGGGA
The DNA here is from genome assembly GCA_964356415.1 of uncultured Flavobacteriales bacterium. Classification (GTDB taxonomy): domain Bacteria; phylum Bacteroidota; class Bacteroidia; order AKYH767-A; family 2013-40CM-41-45; genus JAPLDB01. The sequence continues at coordinate 8,401 of CAYHHK010000059.1, read as the reverse complement.
ATATCTGGTTCGGCACATCTAACTTTGGTATTTGCCGTTTTGATGGCAAGTCACTAAACTGGATGTATGAAGAACATTTGACTTTAATAGAAGGCGGGGGCTCCTTCGGCATCCGCTCAATAATTGAAGATAAGGAAGGGAAATTCTGGTTCTGTAATACAAGCTATCGTTACAACATCTCTCCTGAAGAATCAGGAGGGCAGGACAAAACCCTGATCAACTACAAACGGGAAGCAGGAATTAGCAATTTAAAAACCCCTGAGGGAAAGGATATGATATACTTCATGTCCGCTGTTGAAGATAATAACGGAGACATGTGGATGGCAACTTATAGTCAGGGCGTTTGGAAATATGATGGAAAAAATATTACACGGTATCCGGTCAAAAAAGGTGCAGAAGACATTACACTGTTCTCCATTTACAAAGACAAACAGGGCGACCTGTGGCTCGGTACGCATGAAGCTGGAGCATATAAATTCAATGGAAAAATTTTTGAAAAATTCAGTCCATGACGAGAGAAAAAAAAGCAGTTGTTGAAATCCGTGATGCAAGACTTCCTGATGACATTGCATCTATCAGACAATTGTGGACAGATTACCTGACATGGGGAAACGAAAAAATGCAATCGCTTCACGGTGACCATCCGCACAATCCGAATGAAGCTGTGGAATTAGATATTAAAATGATAAATAAATTTTTGCCGCCTGATGGGAGGCTTATGCTTGCATTCATCGATAACAAAGCCTGCGGGATCGGAGGTCTGAAAAAAATTAATGAAGAGACAGGTGAAATAAAAAGGATGTATGTTGACCCGTCTTTCAGAAAAATTGGCGCAGGACGGGCAATCCTTCAAGCATTATTAAATGCCTCAAAGGAAAAAGGTTATAAAAAGGTGCGACTTGATAGTCCGAAGTTTATGGAAGCAGCGCATGCGCTTTACCGGAGTTTTGGTTTCAGGGATATTCCTGTGTATGCAGAGGTTGAGATTCCTGAAGAATTCAGAAAGTATTTACTGTTTATGGAATTGAATTTTTCATAATATTTGTTTTTTCAACAAGCTCTGAAATATTATTCGCTGCAATATATCTTTGAAGCCAAATTTACGCACTATGGCAATTAAAAATAATAAGGAGTTATCTGAGAAACAATCTGAAGAACTTCTCAGTGTATTAAAAGCCCGGTTCGAAAAAAATATGCAGCGCCACAAGGGACTTGATTGGTCAAAGGTCCGGGCAAGGCTGGAATCGAATCCCGGTAAATTGTGGTCTCTGAACGAAATGGAACGTACAGGAGGAGAACCGGATATTACCGGATTGGATAAAAAAACGGCATCATATATTTTTTATGATTGTTCACCGGAAAGTCCTGCAGGCCGCAGAAGTCTTTGCTACGAC
>CAYHHK010000059.1:0-6907 GCA_964356415.1 uncultured Flavobacteriales bacterium | reverse complement strand
AACAAAATCTGGCATGCTCATCCCGTTTGGTTTTTAGATGGAAACCCTATTGTAGGATACAGCAAACTAAAAAATTGTATCCGCCTGCTTTTCTGGAGCGGACAATCATTTAATGAAGAATCATTGCAGAATGAAGGCAGTTTCAAAGCTGCGGAATTTCGTTACACATCGGCAGAACAGATCAATACTAAAGATCTAAAGCGCTGGATTAAAAAAGCTGAAGCAATTCAATGGGATTATAAGAATATAGTCAAACGTCGGGGTAAGCTGGAGCCATTAAAAGGACTGAGTTCAACGAACAAATCACAGAATGCATCACCTTATGGTTCAAAAAAATTTAGTTCAATAGATGAGTATCATGCTTCTTTTCCCGAAAGCATTCAAAAAAAATTATCGGAGATAAGAAGGACTATAGCACAAGTAGCTCCGCTGGCAACAGAAGTAATCAGTTACAACATGCCCGCTTTTAAGTTGAATGGAGTTTTGGTTTATTATGCAGCGCATAAGGAACACATTGGTTTTTATCCTACCTCATCACCATTAAAAGTTTTCAGGGATTATCTGGTAAAATACAAAACATCAAAAGGTGCCATTCAATTTTCTTTTGACAAACCATTGCCGAAAACACTGATAAAGAAAATTGTGAAGTTTCGCATTGCTGAAGATCTCGAAAGATCAAGAAAAAAAAGATGACCTGCTCCGGGGTCACCTTTTTAATATATCATCACAAGACTTTAATCATGTAAGATCAAAGCGATCCAGGTTCATCACTTTATTCCATGTTGCAACAAAATCTGATACAAATTTCTCCTTCGAATCAGCACATCCATAAACTTCAGCAAGTGCCCTGAGCTCTGAGTTGGAACCGAAGATCAGGTCTGCGCGCGTTGCTGTCCATTTCACTTCTCCTGTTTTGCGATCGCGGCCTTCAAACACATCCTGTGAATCCGTAGTTGATTTCCATGAAGTGCCAAGGTCAAGCAGATTTACAAAAAAATCATTTGTAAGCGACTCGGCATTTTTTGTGAATACACCATGTTTGCTGTTGTCGGAGTTGGTGTTCAGTACACGCATACCACCGAGAAGTACAGTCATTTCAGGAGCAGAGAGGGTTAACAGCTGTGCCTTATCAACAAGCATTTCCTCTGCTGCAACACTGTATTTTGCTTTCATGTAATTGCGGAATCCGTCAGCAACAGGTTCTAAAGCAACGAATGAATCTGCATCCGTTTGTGCCTGAGAAGCATCGTTACGTCCGGGAGTGAATGGAACAGTGATATTATGCCCGGCATTCTTTGCCGCTTTTTCAATTCCGGCGCTTCCGCCAAGAACGATCAGGTCTGCAATTGAAACCATTTTTCCGCCTGATTGAGAACCATTAAAATCTTTTTGTATTCCTTCCAGTACATCGAGCACTTTCTTCAGCTGAGCAGGATTATTTGCCTTCCAGTCTTTTTGTGGCACAAGACGAACACGCGCACCATTTGCGCCTCCGCGTTTATCGGAACCACGAAAAGTAGATGCTGAAGCCCACGCAGCAGATACAAGTTGTGATACTGAAAGGCCGGAAGAAATTATTTTTAATTTCAGTGCAGTGATGTCGTTTTCGTCAATCAGTTTATGTGTTACAGCAGGGATCGGATCTTGCCAGATCAGTTCTTCTTTCGGTACTTCAGGGCCGAGGTAACGCGCAATAGGTCCCATATCGCGGTGCGTCAGTTTGAACCAGGCACGCGCAAAAGCATCTGCAAATTCATCGGGATTTTCAAAAAAGCGTCTTGAAATTTTTTCGTAAGCAGGATCCATCCGCAATGCAAGATCAGTGGTAAGCATAATCGGTGTATGCTTCTTTGAAGGGTCGTGTGCGTCAGGAACAGTATTGGCACCCATACTATGCTTTGGTATCCACTGTTGTGCACCTGCCGGACTTCTGGTCAATTCCCATTCGTATCCAAAAAGATTCCAGAAAAAATTATTACTCCACTTTGTTGGCGTAGTCGTCCATGCACCTTCCAGTCCGCTGGTTATGGTATTCGCACCATTGCCGCTGCCGAAAGAATTTTTCCAGCCCATGCTTTGTTCTTCAATGCCTGCTGCAGCAGGTTCAGGACCAACATACTTACTCGGCTCAGCAGCGCCATGTGTTTTACCAAAAGTGTGACCACCGGCAATAAGTGCAACTGTTTCTTCATCATCCATTGCCATCCTTCCAAATGTTTCGCGGATGTCTTTTGCTGCTGCAAGTGGATCAGGATTTCCGTTTGGTCCTTCAGGGTTTACATAGATCAAACCCATCTGCACTGCAGCGAGCGGCTTTTCAAGTTCGCGGTCTCCGCTATAACGTTTGTCTTCCAGCCATTTTCCTTCTGAGCCCCAGTAAATATCTTCTTCCGGTTCCCATACATCCTCACGTCCGCCGCCAAAACCGAATGTTTTAAAACCCATAGACTCAAGTGCGCAGTTACCTGTAAGGATCATCAGATCAGCCCATGAAATTTTCTTTCCGTACTTCTGTTTTATTGGCCAGAGCAGCAAACGCGCTTTGTCAAGGTTGGCATTGTCGGGCCAGCTATTGAGCGGCGCAAAGCGCTGTGTGCCGGAACCTGCACCACCACGACCGTCGGAGATGCGGTATGTACCGGCACTGTGCCATGCCATGCGGATGAAGAATGGTCCGTAGTGACCATAATCAGCCGGCCACCAGTCTTGTGATTTCGTCATCAGGTCGATGATGTCTTTTTTCACTGCATTCAGATTGAGACTCTTGAACTCTTTTGCGTAGTTGAACTTTTCTCCCATCGGATTTGACAGGGAAGAATTTTGACGCAGGATATTTAATTTCAGCTGATTGGGCCACCAGTCCTGATTTTTCGTTCCGCCGCCGGCCACTGTCTTTATCGCCCCGCCATGAAACGGGCATTTGCTTTCTCCATTATTGTTTTCCATAATCTTTGATTGGGCTTTTAAATATTTTACAGAACAAACGTACCAACATTTTTCTGATCTGTATTGTTTATTCTGATGATAAATATCAGAGCAATTTCTGATTTTTGTCATTCGGTGCGTATGCAGAAAGTGATGGGCACTCATTTTACAAACGGCTATTAATAAGTAGCACTATGCTGGAATTCAAACTGCTGAAACATCTGTATCTTTAACGGACTCAATATATATGACTAACCTTCAATAATTTATTAGACCTCTTGCATAAATCCTTCCCGCATCCTAACCTTTATGGGAATCCCCGTGCGCTGCGCCCTTTAGGGTCGGGGTGAGCGATGGCTGATTTATGGTAAGTGACGATTTATACAAGAAGTCCATTTATTAAATAGCAGGGAACACAATTATTTCCTACCCACCAACTGATGCTCAATAAAAAATACCTGGCCGAGATCATCGGCACATTTGCGCTTGTTTTTTGCGGAACAGGCGCCATCATCATCGATGAACAAACACATGGTGCAGTCACCCATGTTGGCATAGCCATCACCTTTGGATTCATCGTGCTTGCAATGATCTATGCTTTTGGGGAAACTTCAGGGGCGCATTTCAATCCGGCAGTAACGATTGCATTTGCAGTAGCAAAGCGGTTTGATCCAAAGCAAATTCTGCCTTATATCATGTCACAGTTGGCAGGGGCTTTTCTGGCAACGGGAGTCTTGAAATTTCTGTTTCCGGAAAACATAAATCTCGGCTCTACCATTCCTGCAGGTTCTCAGATGCAGAGTTTCATTCTCGAATTTATCCTCACTTACTTTTTAATGCTTGTCATTATCAATGTTTCTCTGGGATCAAAAGAGATAGGAGTCATTGCAGGTATTGCCATTGGTGCAACAGTTTTACTGGAAGCCATGTTTGCCGGACCTATTTGCGGAGCTTCGATGAATCCGGTAAGAAGCCTGGCACCGGGAATAGTTTCAGGGAACATTGAGATGTTGTGGATTTATGTGCTCGCGCCTGTTGCGGGAGCTGTTGCTGCAACATTGACTTGGAGGATGATGAATCAACAAACTTCCTGAGCAGCCGAAAAATGCCGGTGACCCCGGAAGAGATTTCTTCAAATTTGTCGTTTCGCAAGCTGTGTATTTTACACAATAGCTGGAGTTATGTGTATTATTGCCTTAGCAATATTTTACTTTTAACCGCACAATCAAAGAAAAATGACATCGGGAATAACATTAAAAACATCCATTCATATCAATGCCCCTGTTTCAAAAGTTTGGGAGGCCCTGACAAATACCGAGCTTATTAAAAAATATTTCTTCGGGACAGAATGTCTTTCAGATTGGAAAAAAGGAAGTCCGATTTTTTACAGAGGAGTTTGGGAAGGCAAACCCTATGAGGACAAGGGTAACATCATTGATATTGAATCTGAAAAATTCATTTTATATAACTATTGGAGTTCAATGGCAGGTACAGAAGACATTCCAGCAAACTATGCTGAAATCAGATATGAATTGACTCCTGAGAATAGCGGAACAACGTTTACGGTTACACAACACGGTATGAAAACACAGGAAGCGCGCGACCACTCTGAAAAAAACTGGGGATATATAATGAGCGGAATGAAAATGATGCTGGAAGAATAGACAGGGAATAAAAATAGCAATCCGAAAGTTTCGGGTAGCACAGGTTGATCTATTATTATCCGCAAGGAAAAATCACGATATGTTTATGACGATTTTCCTACCTGGATATTTTTTCACTTCCTGTCTTGTTGCCGGCATGGAACAAAATTCGGAAGCCGGTAAATTGAATATTAGTGGATGTGCTTTTGAGTTGGTGAAAGATAAATTTAACTGTACACACTGCGACAAAATTCAGGCTAAGAATAAGGGGGGAGATTGATATGTACTTCGTGGAGACAGCTTAAAGGACATTTATGAGGAAAATAATATTTCTGCTTTATATTTTATGCTCCTTTCAGGACCCGTGTTTTTCTCAAGGCAAAACAATTGATTCTCTGAAAGCAGAATTGCAAGGGGCAAAGGAGGATACTACACGCCTCAAACTGTATATTGAACTTGGCACTGCCTGCGAAAGGAAAGATAATCTTCTTTATGCTGAACCCGCGCTCCAACTGGCAGACAAGCTTCTTTCACAAAATCTTCCTGACAGCGCGAAGAAAATGATTCGCGAGCAAAAGGCAGGCGCTTATTCGCTTATGGCAGTGTATTATTCAGACGGAATTCAAATTGATCTGAAAAAAGAAAGGGAGTATTATGAAAAGATGATAAACCTTTTCCGCGAAGCAAAGGACATAGTTAATACCATTGATATCATCAGGGGATTGAGTCAGTATTATTTATCTAAGGGTAATTTTCCACTATCAATGGAGTACCTTCAGGAAGGAATATCCATATCCAAAGAGTTGAATTACAAAAAAGGAATTTCTCTTTGTCTGTTTAGCATGGCTGATATGTACAGGGACCAGGGAGAAAACACTCAGGCGCTGGAAAACTATGAGAACGCCTTATCCATTCTCAACGAAATAAAAGATACCACGATGGACCTCAGTAATTTATTGGCAGGCATGGCCGGGTTCTATTATAAAATTCATAATGTCGAAAAGTCGTTGGAGTTATATCGCAAAGTAATTTCAATCTATGAAGCGAAGAAATGGAATGATTTGATTGGCTGGGTTTATAAATGGATTGGCGATTTGTATGAGGACAACAACGATTACACAAATTCCTTACTGAACTATGAAAGGAGTTTGAAAATGCTGGAATCAATAAATAACGGGGAACGGTTTGTTACAGTCTTAAATAAAATCGGTTCCATTTATAATCTGCAAGGCAACAGCACAAAGGCGCTTGAGTATCATCTGAGAGCACTGAAAAAATCCGAGGAGATAAAATCTCCATATAGCATTGCATCGTCTCGGTATTACATGGCTGTTGCTTATCACAATCAGGAAAATTATAAGTTGGCTAAGCAGTACTGCGAGCTTGCATTGCCGGTGATGAAAAATCAATTTGATGTAAAGGATATTGTTGACGGGGAATTGCTTGCTTCCCGAATTGACTCTGCAACAGGCAATGGCAACGGTGCTTATGAACATTACAAACAATATGTTCTGCTCAGTTCTAAAATAAAGGCAGAGGAAGTGCACAAGGCAGCACAGAAGGAAAAATTTCAAAAGGAATTCGATAAACAAAAAGCAGAGCAGGAGAAAAAGGATGCCATCGCAACCGCAGAGTTGAAAAGAAGTAGACAGGAAAAATATTTCCTGTCGGCCGGTCTGATGATGGCAATTGTATTTGCATATTGGGACTACCGCCAAAAGAAAAGAATAAGCGAGGCGAAAAAGGTGATAGAAAAGGAAAAGAAGCGAAGCGATGAATTGCTGCTCAATATTCTTCCCTCAGAAGTTGCGGAAGAATTAAAAGCAAAAGGAAGTGCCGATGCAAAACAATTTGATGAAGTCACCGTCATGTTCACCGACTTCAAAGGCTTTACACAGATTTCGGAAAAACTTTCACCGGCAGAACTTGTCAATGAAATTCACATCTGCTTCAAAGCATTCGACAACATCATTGGCAAACACAACATCGAAAAAATAAAAACCATTGGTGATAGTTACATGTGTGCAGGTGGTTTGCCTGTGATGAATAAAACAAATGCGGAAGACATTGTAAAAGCTGCATTAGAAATTCAGGAGTACATGAATATACCTCGCGACACCGATGTCTTGAGCAGTGGGGAAGTTTCCCCTTCGGGGAGATTTAGAGGGGCTGTTCGTATCGGTATTCACACAGGCCCTGTTGTAGCCGGAATTGTAGGTGTAAAAAAATTCGCTTATGATATCTGGGGCGATACAGTAAACATTGCATCACGAATGGAATCAAGTGGCGAAGCAGGAAAGGTAAACATCAGCGGGAGTACGTATGAATTGGTGAAAGAT